>JBBRUE010000653.1:0-4520 GCA_038248085.1 Myxococcales bacterium
CGGTGATGGTCACCTCGGCTGGAGGCTGCGCGCAGATCGCGGCCTCGCGCACCGTCGAGCCCTCGCGCAGCTCGTCGGCCACGGCCAGCTGGTCGTCTGGCAGGCCCTTCGCCTCGACGCGGAAGGAGTCGACGCGGATCGGCCGCACCAGCCCCAGCAGCGTGTCGGCCGAGAGCACCGGGTCCTTCGCCTGACCGTCGACGCGCAGGAAGATGCCGCCATGGCGTGCAGCGACAGAAGCGAGCGACGCCGAGTCGTCGCGGCGCTCGGTCAACTGGTGCCGCCCCTGGTCCGAGCGGGCCACCACGTGAACGACGGTGTCGCGCGGAGCGGCGTCCAACGCGCGCACCGTCACCTCGTTCGAGAAGCCGTCGCGCAGCCGCTCGTCGGTGAAGACCACGATGCGCCCGGGGCCGCCGACCTGCGCGAGCGCCTGGGCCGCGAGGCCCGCCCCGAGGTCGAGGTTCGAGCCATTCCCGGGCACGAGCCGCTCCGCGGGTATGGACGCCAGCACCTGCGCCACCTCGCGCGCCGGCACGAAGCGGCCGAAGAGACGCTCAGCGAAGCGTCGATAGATGACGATCTCCACCTCGGCATCCCGGGCGTTCTCCAGGTACGGCGCGATGAGCTCGAGCTGTGCGGCAATGCCCTGCGCGTCTTCGCTCCACGAGCCGTCGACGACGAAGACCACGTGGGGACGCACCGGGGCGCGCTCCAGCTCGGCCGCTGCGTCGATCTCGAGGCGCCACAGCGTGCGGTCGGTGTCGATGGGGTACGTCGCCCAGCGCACGTCCGCGACCGGCTCCGTCGACCGGCGTTGCCGCAGCCGGAACGCGGTGGGCGTACCGACCGGGTCGGCCGAGGTGTCGAGGACCTCGCTGAGCGCCGCCGAGGCCACCTCGAAGTGCGGAGCGAGCCAGCCCTCTCGCGGGTCCTCGCGCGGGTAGTCGAAGTGCACCTCGCCCGACTCGTAGTCCGGGAAGAGCTCGACGTCGTACTCGACGGTCACCGTGGCTCCGGGCGCGAGCGCGAACAGGTCGAGGTCGAGGCCGCCTCCCGATGACCACCGCAGCAGGCCGAGCGTCGACGGCGTGGCGAGGCCGGGGCTCGTCAGCAGATCCCAGCGAGCCTCCGCGTCCTCACTGCTGGTGAGCGTCGCCGGCGCTGGCCACTGGCCGTCCGTGCCCACCCGGAGCGACGTCGCAATGGCTCCCTCGGGCAGCGAGATACGGTGGGTGAGCGCCCGGAAGTACGCGCTGTCATTGCGGAGCTGACGCCGCACCTTGAGCAGCGCCGCGCTGTCCTCGAAGCGTACGGCGACGGTGTGGGACAGCTCGTTGACCGCGGCCCGGGTTCCCGGCGGTTGCAGCCCGGCCAGGCCCTCGGGGGAACAGGCGACCAGCGACAACACGGCCACCGCGAGCGTGGGCTTGCGCATGAGGCCCCGACACCAGCCCCCGCACAAACGTTCCCAGCCAGACGAAGCCCCCGCTCCGTCACGACGCGGCGCGGGGGCCTCGGACACTTCCCCTTCAAAGAGGCAGAATCACTGCATCGTGAAGCTGCCGTTGACCGCTCCGCCCGCCGAGAGCGCCATCGAGAATGAACCCGCGAGGCTCGGCGAGACGCGGGTCAGGGTGAGCGAGGCCGACGACGCACGGCGCTCGACGTAGAGGCGCAGGTCGGTGGTCTGCACGTCCTTGATGTGGGCGGCCGACACGAGCCCATTGCCAATGGTCAGGGTGCCCGGAGCGCCAGGGCACACGGTGAGCTCGAGCATCGCGCCCTCGTCACCCACGCTCGGGTCGAACACCACCAGCCGGAGCTGGTCGTCGATGGCCGCCATACCCTGGGTGATCGCCACCGCGCCCGCGGGGATCGCCGCGCACGTCGCGACGGTCGTCACCTGGCCGGACGCGGCGCCGGCGCCCTGCTGGTTCTGGCACTGCGAGGGCGAACTCCCCGGGTTGCACTGCCCCGCCTGGCATACCCAGCCCACTGGGCACTGCGTGTTCGACGTGCACTGCGGCGGGGGCGCGCTCGGCACACAGGTGCCACGCAGGCACTGCTCTGCGCTCGCGCAATCGGCGTTGCTCTGGCAACCGGGGGTCAACGTCACGCACTGACCCGAGGCGCAGACCTCGCTCGCTGCGCAGTCCGAGTCCATGCGGCACGCGGGCGGCGGCGTCACCGGCACGCACACCCCGCCCTGGCACTGCTGACCCGCGGCGCACTGCACATTCGACGTGCACTGGGGCGGAGGCGGCGCGCGCACGCACGTCCCGCTGCTGCACACCTCGCCGGTCGCGCAGTCAGCCGACGACTGGCACTGCGGCGTCGGCGCGACCTCGTCGACCGTGCCGGTGAAGGAACCGACCCAGCGGCCCCCGAGGCCACCGGCGGTGGTGAAAGTGACAGTGCCCCCGGTCGCGAGGTGCGTGGGGTTGCCCGTCGCCGCATCGAAGAGGCCCGCGTAGAAGTGCACGTTGTCGATCGCGTGGGCGCCCAGCGTGAAGGGCACGTCGGCGATGACGGCGAAGAAGTTCGTCGGGCTGGTGCTGAGGTTGCCCACCATCACGTAGTTGAAGGTCGGCGAGCCCGAGGCATCGATGAAGCCGAGGGCGTCATTCCCCCCGGTCGTCGACGGCGCGACCGAGAAGGTGCCGGAGCCCGGGTTGACCGGGCTCTGGGTGTTGGCGTCGCTGACTGGCGCGTCGAACTGCGCGCTCGCGGTGAGCCCGGTGCCGCCGAGCGCCTGCTGGCTGTTGCTCATCACACGCTGCGTGTTGGGGCGGGCGAGCGTCGGTCCGCTCCCGTTGGTACAGCCCACCGCGACCAGCGCAGACAACACGAGTCCCCACGACATCGTCGTCTTCATTGCGACCTCAGCTTGTTGAGTGATGCGAGCCCCCCGGCCTCCCCAACGACTCGCGGCTGGTCAGTCTCAGTCACCGGTGTCGGCATTCATGCGCGGATTCATGAAATCGCCGAAAATGGGCCGCTACAGTGCCACCGGATGCTCACGCTCTCGCGGCCCACGGCGCTGACGCTCGTCTTCTTCTCGGGAGCGACCGGCCTCCTCTACGAGTTCTGCTGGTCAAAGCGCCTCGCGAACTGGCTGGGCAACACCGGCCAGGCGCACGCGATCCTGCTGGCGACCTTCATGGGCGGGCTGGCGCTCGGCGCGTGGCTCTTCGGGCGACGGGCGGATCGTTCGGCCCGGCCCCTGCGGCTCTACGGTGCGCTGGAGATCGGCGTCGGCGTGCTGGCGCTGCTCTTCCCCGCCCTGCTCGACCTCGCCGGTTCGCTCTACGTGTCGGTGGGCAGCGCGGGCGGCAACCCGGCGCGCATGGTGCTCGCGGCGGTGACGGTGCTGCCTCCGACGTTGCTGATGGGCGGCTCGTTGCCGGCGATGACGCGCGCGCTGACGCAGAGCCTCGACACCGCGAAGGGGACGCTGGCCTCGCTCTACGCGGTCAACTCGCTGGGCGCGGCGGTCGGTAGCCTGCTGGCGGGCGTGTTCTTCGTGCCGGTGGCCGGGCTCGCGGTCACCGAACACTTCGCGGTGTTCTTCAACATCCTGGTCGGCGTGCTGGCGATCGTCGGGAGCCGGGCGGCGGCGCAAGTCCCGGCAGCCCCGGTGACGGGCGAAGTCGTGGTGCCCGCGCGCGTCTACGGCGAGGCGGCGGTGAAGGCCGTGCTGATCGGCACCGCGCTCTCCGGCTTCACCGCGATGCTCTACGAGGTCACGTGGATCCGCCTGCTGTCGATCATCATCGGCGGCACCAGCTACGCGTTCACGTTGATCCTCTCGGCGTTCATTCTCGGCATCGCGCTGGGGAGCTTCTGGATCGCGCGACGGCCCGAGGGCGACGCGCTGCGCACGTTCGGGTGGCTCCAGCTGGGGCTGGTGGTGGTGGTGTGCCTCACCATTCCGCTCTACCGGCGGTTGCCCTTCGTCTTCTTCCAGCTCACCCAGCTCCTGCGTCCCGATACCGCGTGGAGCGTGTACCTCCTGGTGACGTTCTTCTTCTGTGGGCTGCTGCTGATTCCGCCGACGTTCCTGATGGGCGCGAGCTTCCCGCTCGGGGCGCGCGTGGTGATGCGCACGAAAGAGAGCGTCGGCGGTGAAGTCGGCCGCGTGTACCTCTTCAACACCGTGGGGACGATCATCGGCTCGCTGTCGGGTGGGCTGGTGCTGTTGCCGTTGATCGGGCTCGAGGGGAACTTCACCGTCGGGCTCATCGCGAACCTGCTCGCCGCGGCGATCTGCCTGAGTGCGGGTTCGGCTCCTCAGCTCCGCCCCAGAAGCAGAGGGGGCCTCGTCTTCGCAGCGGTGCTCGTTCTCGTCACCGCCGTCAGCACGCGCGGCTGGGCGACCTTCATCTCCACCGCCGGCCGGTACCGCGAGTGGCACGGCACCTTCACCCGCTTCGACACCTTCGAGGCCCAGGCCGTCGCGCGCTCGCAATCGTTGTTCTACGCCGATGATGTCTTCGCCTCGGTGATGGTCAGCCAGC
>JBBRUE010000654.1:0-4500 GCA_038248085.1 Myxococcales bacterium
CAGATGGCTACCAGCTCGTCGGGCGCGGAGACCGGGGGCGGCTTCGGCTGGCATTCCCACGCGGCCTCGAGCACCGAGCGCAGGTCGGGGCCCGACCACGGCGGGGTGCCGGTGAGCAGCTCGTAGAGCGTGGCGCCGAGGAGGAACACGTCGGTGCGCTCGTCCATCAGCGCGTCGTCGCCGGTGACCATCTCGGGCGCCATGTACACCGGGCTGCCGACCAGGCTCGGCTTGCGCTTCTCGCCGGGCTTCGGCTTTCGCGTGGCGATGCCCCAGTCGGCCACGTACACCTCGCCGAACTCGCCGATCAGGATGTTGGAGGGCTTGATGTCGCGGTGGAGCACGCCCTTGCGGTGGGCGAAGGCGATGGCGTTGCATACGTGGCGCAGCAGCTCGACGTGGGTCTCGATGCGGTCGCTGCCGGTCGAGGCGATGCGGTTCCACGCCGGGTCGTCGGCCTGGCGGATCAGCATGCTCCACGACACGCCGTCGACGCGCTTCATCACCAGCGCGGGGTGGCCCTCGCCGTCGCTCGCCAGCGAGTAGACGGGAATGACGCCGGGGTGCTCGAGCCCTCCGGTGGTGCGGGCCTCGTGGAGCAGTGCGCTGATGGTGCCCGACGAGGCGTTGGCGCGGGGCACCTTCACCGCCACGTCGCGGCCCAGCGAGGCCTGGCGCGCCAGCAGCACCCGGCCCATGCCTCCCTCGCCCAACAGGCCGGTGACCACGAGATCGCGGTGCAGCTCGACGTCGTCGGTCGGGTCGATCGACGGCGGGGTGAGCGAGAGCTTCGGGAGGTCGCCGCGCTCGGTCTCGCCGGGGAGGCTCGAGTCGCCCGAGCGGATGGTCGACTCTTCCCAGTCGCGCACCCGGGTGCTGTCGAGCCCGACCGCGGTGCCCGCGTCGGACGGGAGCGAGTCGAGGCCGAGCGTCTGCCACAGCTGCTCGAGGGTGGGGGCGCCGCGCATGAAAGTCACCTTAAGCACATCCCGCTGATGACAGACTCGCCCGCGTGAATTGCCCTGCGTGCGGGTACTACAATCCTGAAGGCCAGCAGTCGTGTTTCCACTGCTCGTTGCCGTTGCCGCTCGCGGCCGGCGATGCGTTCTGCCCGGCCCACCCCGGGGTGAAGGCCACTGGCGCGTGTTCCCGCTGCGGGACGTTCGGGTGCGGCGCGTGTCTCCAGCCGCGCGGCGCCGACTGGCTGTGCCCAGCGTGTTTCGCCCGGGGCACGGTGCTCCCGTGGGACGAGCGCGCGAGCCTGGGCCTGTGGGTGGCGTGGTGGCGCACCGCGGTGCAGATGCTCTCGAGCCCCAGCCAGGCGCTGGCCTCCGCCGAGCCCGACGCGCCCCTGGGCAGCTCGATGCTCTTCGCGGCGCTCTCGACCTTCGTGGGCTTCGCCCCGACCCTGCTGATCTATGCGTTGATCCTGATCCCCACGCTGATCTTCGCGGGGAAGAGCGAGCTGAAGCTCACCAGCGCCCTGGTGCCCCTCTTCGCGGTGCTCTACGTCGTGGTGCTGATGGCGATGCAGCTGGCGATGGTGCTCGTCTTCGCCGGGCTCGAGCACCTCGGGCTGATGTTGATGGGCGCGCAGCCGAAGGCCTTCACCGTCACCGTGCGGGCCGCCGCGCTGTCGATGGGGGTGTACATCACCGGCCTGATGCCGTTCTGCGGGCCCTACGTCTTCTGGGTCTGGTCGCTGGTGCTGCGGATCATCGCCAACATGCACCTCCACAAGACGACCGCGGGGAAGGCGACGGCGGCGGTGCTGCTCCCGGTGCTGGTGCTGTGCGGCGGGTTCTTCGGGATCTACGTGCTCGTGTTCGCCCTCGCGATGAACACCGCGCGCTGATATTCCTCGCCCCATGTCCAACGACGTCAACGCCCTGGTCGATGACATCACCGACCGCGTGAAGCGGCGCCTCGACGCGCTGCGTGCCGGCAAAGAAGAGCCCTGCACCACCGGCCCCGCGAAGGCGAAGCCCGAAATGGGCCCCGGCTCGACCAGCGACTGCGCGCCCTCTTGCTTCGAGTGCGCCAACCACGACAGCTGCGGCACCTCGCTGTCGGTGCGCACCGGGATGACCGCGCGCGTGACGCCGGACCGGCTCCGCACCAGCCAGGACATCGCCCAGTTCATCGATCACACGCTGCTCAAGCCCGAGGCCACGCGGGACGAGGTGCTCAAGCTGTGTGAGGAGGCGAAGAAGTACGGCTTCGCCACGGTGTGCGTGAACTCGATCAACGTCGGCACCGCGGCGCGGGCGCTCCACGGCTCGCCGGTGATCGCCATCGCGGTGGTCGGCTTCCCGCTCGGCGCCGGCATGCCCAGCGCCAAGGCCTTCGAGACCCGCGAGGCGGTCCGGTGCGGCGCGAAGGAGATCGACACGGTGATCAACATCGGCGCGCTCAAGTCGAAGGACTACGCGCTGGTGCTCGGTGACATCGAGGCGGTGGTCGCGGCGGCGAAGCCGTGGCCGGTGAAGGTGATCCTCGAGACCTCGCAGCTCACCAACGAAGAGAAGATCGTCGGCTGCGCGCTGTCGAAGGCGGCGGGCGCGGCGTTCGTGAAGACCTCGACCGGCTTCGCGCAGGGTGGGGCGACCGCGGAAGACGTGGCCCTCATGCGGCGCATCGTCGGGGAGGACGTCGGGGTGAAGGCCTCCGGCGGCGTTCGCTCGACGGAAGACGCGATGAAGATGCTCGCCGCGGGCGCGAACCGCATCGGCGCCTCGGCGTCGATCGCCATCGTCACCGGGGCGAAGTCGAACTCGAAGTACTGAGCGGCCCGGCGAGCGCGCCCGGAAGCAGGCGCAGCCCCTCGTGGGCTGGCTCGCGTTCTGCGTGCGGCCCTGGGCGCTGGCGGTCTTCGTGCCGGCGAGCCTCTGCGCCCCGGCCCGACGGCGCTTCACCGACGACGAGGAGCACCCAGAAGACTCCGCGGTGGAGTCTCATTGCTTCCCGCCCAGCCCCGCTTGCCGTATTTCGGCGTGATGGACCAGGAACGCTTGGCAGCAGCAGCCGCGGCGTGGGCCGACGGTGACCCCGACGCGAAGACCGCCGCGGACGTGCGCGCGCTGCTCGCGAAGCAGGACTGGAAGGAGCTCGAGGACCGCTTCGGCGCCTCGCTCGAGTTCGGCACCGCGGGGCTGCGCGGCGTGCTGGGCGGCGGCACCAACCGCATGAACCTCGCCGTGGTGCGTCGCACCTCCGCGGGCCTGGCGCGCTACCTCAAGACCCAGGTGCCGGACATCGCGAAGCGGGGCGTGGTCATCGGCCGCGACGGCCGCCACATGAGCCTCGAGTTCGCGCGCGAGACCGCGATGGTCTTCGCCGCCGAGGGCGTGCCTGCGCACGTCTTCATCGACGTCGCGCCCACCCCGGTCACCGCGTTCGCGCTCACCACGCTCGGCGCTGCGGCCGCGGTGATGGTGACCGCCAGCCACAACCCGCCCGAGTACAACGGCTACAAGGTCTATTGGAGCAACGGGGCGCAGATCGTCCCCCCGCATGACGCCGGCATCGCCGCGGCCATCGACGCGGTCGGCCCGGCGAAGGGGGTCGCGCTGCTCGACGAAGGCACCGCGCGCGAGAAGGGCCTGTGGAAGGACGTGCCGGCGTCGGTCGAGCGGCAGTACCTCGAGGCGATCCTCGCGTTGCGTCCCACGCGGAAGACCGGCGACCTGTCGATCGTCTACACCGCGATGCACGGCGTCGGTGGCCGCTGGGTGCTGATGGCGTTGAAGGAGGCCGGCTTCACCCGCGTCGCCCCCGTGCCTCAGCAGCAGGAACCCGACGGCGACTTCCCCACGGTGCGCTTCCCGAACCCGGAAGAGAAGGGCGCGATGGATCTCTCCACCGCGCTCGCCGAGCAGGTGAAGGCCGACGTGGTGCTGGCGAATGATCCCGACGCCGATCGCCTGGCGGTGATGGCTCGCGACGAGCACGGGGCGCTGCGCATGCTGACCGGCAACGAGGTCGGCGTGCTGCTCGGCCACTACCTGCTCACCCAGGTGCCGACGCCGAGCGCGCTGGTGGTGACCACCATCGTCTCGTCGGTGCAGCTCAAGGCCATCGCCGCCGCGAAGGGCGCGCGCTTCGAAGAGACGCTCACCGGGTTCAAGTGGATCGCCAACCGCGCCCTCGAGCTCGTGCCGCAGGGCGTGCACTTCGTCATGGGGTACGAAGAAGCGCTTGGCTACACGGTGGGCACCGTGGTGCGCGACAAGGACGGCATCGGCTCCGCGCTGGTGCTGGCCGACATGGCCGCGTGGTGCAAGGCGCGCGGCACGACGCTGCTGGGGTACCTCGAGGAGGTGCAGCGCGAGCACGGGCTGTTCGTCGCCTCGCAGTTCAACGCCACCTTGCCGGGCACCAGCGGCGCCGCGCAGATCCGCGCGTTGATGGACGCCTTCCGCGCGCGGCCCCTCACGGCCATTGGTGCGCTGACCATCGACGCGGCCAACGACTACCAGGCGCAGACGCGCACCGTGGGCG
>JBBRUE010000655.1:0-4499 GCA_038248085.1 Myxococcales bacterium
AAGACAACGGGCTGGCCTTGTTCCTCGGGAAGTCGACGTTGAACATCACCTTCCCGAAGATCGCCGGCGCCAACAGCCTGCACTGGGGCCTGATGGCCAGCACGACGGGTGAGGTGCTGGTGTCGGCCGCCAGCGTGATCACCTGTCCCGACGTGGCGTGCGCCAACCCCGGGCCCACCCGCTCGAACGTGCCCCTCGCGGTGCGGGTGCGCGCGCGCGGGGCCGGCATGCGCGGCGGCAACGTCGTGTACACCTCGTTCCACAACGTCGCGCAGTCGGGCAACGACGTGGCGCAGGTGCTCAAGTACCTCGTGCTGAACCTCTGACAGGTCAGGCTCGCCGCTGCGGTTGAATCCCCGATGAAGCGCGGCTGGCGATCGACCGCGCGCCAGCCCCAGGCCTGACCCTGGGCGATCGCGCCGCGTTTCAGGCGTAGAACCCCGTCATGACGACAGACGAGCTGCGGGCGACGGTGCTGGCCCAGGCGCAGGGCGCGGCGGCGCTGAACCTCGCCTTCATCGGCGTGGTGAACGGACTGTTCGACGCGCTCGTGCAGGAGTCGTCGGTCGAGGACCTCGCCACCCGCGCCCACGTCGACGCGGGCTACCTGCGCCGCTGGTGCGAGGCGGCCTACGCCTTCGGCTACCTCGACGAGCAGCACGGCCGCTACGCGCTCACCGACCTGGGCCGCGCCTTTCGCCCCTCGACCCCGGGCTCGCTGATGCCCGCCGCGGTGCAGTCGATGCTCGGCGCGCACATGGCCGAGCGCGCGGCCGGCCTGATGAAGACCGGGGAGCGCCCCGGCGAAACCGTGCTGGCCGAGCGCGCGACGATTCTCCCCTGGTTCGGGCCGATGCTCGAGGTGGGCTTCGGGCCGCTCTTCGAACGCGAGCTGTTGCCGAAGCTGCCGCTCTTCAAGGACCTCGACGCGCGCGGTGGCGTGGTGCTCGACCTCGGCTGCGGTAACGGGTGGTACCTGCGCACTCTGGGGAAGTTGTTCCCCCGCCTGCGCGGCGTCGGCCTCGACGGCTTCGAAGAGAACATCCGCCAGGCGCAGAAGCAGGCGCAGCTCGAGGGGCTGGCGCTGCGGCTGCAATTTCACGCGGGGGACCTCTTCACCTTCCGCGCCGACGAGCCGATCGACCTCATCGTGATGAACCGCGCGCTGCACCACGTGTGGCACGCGCAGGACCAGGTCTTCGCCCTGCTGCGTGACACCTTGCGGCCGGGCGGCTCCGCGGTCATCTGGGAACCCGCGTGGCCGGACGAGCGCTCCGCCCTCCGCGAGCCCCGCCGGCGCGCGATGGCGTTCCAGAACCTCAGTGAGCACGTGCAGGGCAACCACTTCCTGCGCCCCGAAGAGATCGAGGCGGCCTTCCTGCGCGTAGGCATGACCACCCAGACCCAGCGCTTCGTCGAGGGCACCGAGGCCGTCGTGGTGGGCACGCGCCCGAAGTGACCGCCCCGCGGGCGCTGCTCAGTCGCCGAAGCAGATGCCCATGTCGCGGCCGGTGACGAGCGTGTCGCTGTCCAGCGGCACCGCCTTCATGCGACCGGCGACCTGCTCGAGCGGCACGTACTGCACGTTGGGGAAGGCCAGCGACACCATGATGTCGGTCTGCCCCTCGTCGAGCGCGCGCACCGCCGCCGCCCCAAAGCGCAACGCCGCGAGCCGATCGAACGACGTCGGGCTGCCGCCGCGCACGAGGTGACCCAGCACCACGGTGCGGGTGTCCTTGCCGGTGCGCTTCTCCAGCGCCCGCGACACCTGCTCACCGATGCCGCCCAGGCGCTCAGCCTGGCCTGCCTCGGCGGCCGCCTGCACCGCGAACTGCCCGTGGATGGCGCGGGCGCCCTCGGCCACCACCACCAGCGAGTAGCCGCGCCCGTACTCGTCGCGCTGGCGGATCTTCGCGGCCACCTTGTCGAGGTCGAAGGGGATCTCCGGGAGCAGGATGGCGTGCGCCCCGCCCGAGATGCCCGAGTGCAGGGCGATCCACCCCGCGTAGCGGCCCATCATCTCCACCACCATCAACCGCTGGTGGCTCTCGGCCGTGGTGTGCAGGCGATCGAGGCACTCGGTGGCGAACGACACCGCGGTGTCGAAGCCGAACGTGGTGAACGTCTTGTCGAGGTCGTTGTCGATGGTCTTGGGCACGCCCACCACCCGCAGGCCCTGCTTGGCCAGCGCGTGCGCGATGGTCAACGAGCCGTCGCCGCCGATCGAGATCAACGCGTCGATCTGCTTCTTGGCGAAGTACTCGAGGATCTCCCCGCTGCGGTCGATCTCCTTGACCGTGCCGTCGGGCATGTGGAGCGGGAACTTCAGCGGGTTGCCCCGGTTGGTGGTGCCCAGAATGGTGCCGCCGAGGTGGGCGATGCCGCGCACCCGGTCGCGGGTCAGCCGCATCGCCCCGCTGTCCTCGTAGCGCTCGGGGAAGAAGATGCCGTTGAACCCGTCACGAATGCCGTAGCACTCCCAACCGCGGTTGATGGCGGCGAGGGTCGCGGCGCGAATGACGGCGTTGAGGCCCGGGGCGTCTCCGCCGCCGGTGTTGATGGCGATGCGCTTGATGCTGCTCATGAGCGGCTTCTACTCGCCGCGGGGGCCGATCAACCGAGAATCTCAGCCTCGGCCAGCAGTCGCTTCTTGAGTTTCTCGTCGGCCCCATCAGCCAGCTCGCTGAGCGTCTTCTTCAACGCAGCGCGGCGTTCGCGCTCGGCCTCCAGCTCGAGGGTCAGCGCCGCCACCTTCTCGGTCAGCTCGCGGGTCGCGTCTTCGAGCTTGAGCTCCACCACGTTGTGAAACAGGTCGAGCTCGGTGACCTTCTGGAACGCCGTCGACTCGCTCTTGCGCAGCGACTTCTCCATCTCGCGCAGCGCGGCGGCGAGGCTCTCGCGCTCGGTCTGCACCCGGCGGTGCTTCATCGCCAGCTTCACCCGCTCGACCACCAGCATGATGCTCTCGAAGGGCTTGAGCAGGTAGTCATCGGCGCCCAGGCGCATCGCCTCGAGCACCGAGTCGGTGCTGACGAAGCCGGTGATCACCAGCCGCGCACAGCCCGGGTAGCGCTCGTTGATCAGCCGCAGCAGGTCCATGCCGCTCTTGCCGGGGAGGTTCTTGTCGGTGACCACCGCGCCGAAGGTCTCGACCTCCAGCAGCACGATGGCGTCCTCCGCGGTCAACGCCGTCTTCACCGGGATGCCGGCCTTCTTGAAGCCCATCGAGAGCACGTCGAGGATCGACTTCTCGTCGTCGACCAGCAGCACCGTGTCCACCTTCTCTCCGCTCATGGCCCGAGTGTCGCACGCCTCTTTCAAAACCACCCATCGACGCCTCCCTCGACCCGCTCCCCGGGCTGCTCGGCGCCGTTCCCTGACAAATACCTGACAGCCGTGTGTCACCGGGACGGGGCTTGATGGCGCCTTGTCCCCCCTCTCCTTCGAGCTCCAGGCGCCGTACGGATTCTCTCTCGCAGCCGCTGCCGATTTTTATGCGGGCTTCGCCCCGATGGGAGGTGCGGCGGCCCAACGGGAACGCCGGCTGCAGCTCGCGATGCGGCTCGACGAGACCTTCGAGGCGGTGAGCGCGACGCTGCGGCAGGAAGGCAGCCGCCTCCACGTCGACCTCGAGGGCACGACCGACGTCGCGCGCGCCGCAGCGCAGCTCACGCGGATGCTCGGGCTCGATGCTGACGGGCGGGCGTGGGCCGCGCTCGACGCCACAGACCCGGTGCTCGGCGGGGTGAAGCGGCACTTCCCCGGCTTCTTCACCGCGGGCTTCCCCTCGCCGTACGAAGCAGGGCTCGGCGGAGTGCTGTCCCAGCGCGGCTCGGTGCAGCAGGCCGCCGCGCTTCGTCGCCAGTTGTCCGCAGCGCACGGCGCGCAGGCCGGCGGGCTCCACGTCGTGCCCTCTCCAGAGCAGCTGCTGCGGGTGACCTCGTTCCCCGGCGTGCCGGCGTCGAAGCTCAAGGTGCTGCACGGGCTGGCGCGGGCCGCGCTCGACGGACGACTCGACGCCCGGCGGCTCCGCGCGTTGCCAATGGAGCAGGCGATCGCGCAACTGCAGCAACTCCGCGGCGTGGGCCCGTGGACGGCGAGCCACATGCTGCTGCGCGGCGCCTCGTTGCAAGACGCGCTGCCGAAGACCGAGCCCCGGGTGCTGCGCGCCTTCACCCTCGCCTACCAGCGCCCGGAGTCGGACTTCGATGCCTGCGCCGAGGCGTGGAGGCCCTTCCGCCTGTGGGCGTGCCTCGCGCTGGTGCGCAACCTCGCCCGGGCGGGCCAGTGGGCCGCGGTGCCGACCGACTTCCAGCGACGCGGCCGGGTGCAACGCGGCGCGGGGAATGAGACGCTGTCAGTACCACCTCAACCGCTACCTGCCGGGCGGCGGCGAGCTGGCGTTCTCGTTCGGCATCAACCGGCTCGACCCGGCGAAGGCCGAGGTGACGCACGTGAACTTCACCCTGCCGCCGAACACCTCGATGGGGGTGAAGAAG
>JBBRUE010000656.1:0-4489 GCA_038248085.1 Myxococcales bacterium
CACAGCGGGGCGCCGGTGCGTACGCCCAGCACCCGGCCCAGGCGCCGCTCGGGCTCGGAGGTGCCGAGCGGGCGGGGCAGCACGTCGGAGCTCCCGGTGGCGTAGTCGTCGAGCTGCGCGAGCACCTTGCTGACCGCGAACCAGCCGGTGAGCAACGCCTGCAACTGGACCTGGGTGGTCGACGGCACGCACGCCCCGACGCCACGCGCGGTGCCCTGGAGCATCGAGGCGGCCATCACCGCGGCCTCCTCGCACAGCTGCTCCTTCTGGGCGACGCAGGCCTCGACCTTCGCGTTGCTGCTGCTCACCTTGTCGCCGCTGCCCTGGAGCTCGGCTTCACACCGCTCATGGGCGGCGGACTGGTTGCGCGCGGTGTCGTTGCAGGCCGCCAGGGTGCGCTGGGTCGACGCGAGGCGCTGCTCGACTTCGACGCAGCTGACGCCAGCGTCGGGCGCGGCCAGGGTGGGCGAAGACAGAATGAGGAGCGCGAGGAGGTGCTTCATCTCTTCCAGAGCCCACAAATGCCCTCGTCTGGGCGCGGTGGGAAGTGTGAAATCACCGCGCCGGGGTATAGGGAGCCATGCGTCGTGGTTTCCTGTCGGGCTTGAGCGCCGTCGCCCTGCTCTTCATCGCGGCCTTTCCTGCCCGTCTCTCGGTGGCTCTCCGCGGGTGGGGCGATGTGAGCAGCCGGGCCGAACGGGCGCTCGCCGGCACGCTGCTCGACCTGTCGGCGGTGGTGCTGGTCATCACCCCCCTGGTCGCGTTGATGACGCTGCTGGTGCCCGTGGTGCTCCGCCGCGCGCGCAGCCCCGGCTGGCAGCGCTTCGGCACGGTGCTGTGGAGCCTGCCCTTCGGCTTCGCCCTGTGGGTGCTCACCGTGCTGGCGCAGGAGGTCAAGTCGGAGCGCGGCTCATTCCCCACGATGTTCGATCTGCTGGAAGGGGGGAGCAATGCCTCGTTCGTCGAGGGCACGGTGGGCTTCATCCGCTACGAGCGCATCTGGGTGCCGGCGGTGGTGGGGACGTTGATCGCGATGGTGGCGCTGACGCTGCTCTGGCTGCGCAAGCGCGGCGAGCTGGGTCCGTGGCGAACGTGGGCGATCGGCATGGTGAGCGGCCTGGGTTCCGGGGCGGCGGGCGTGCTGCTGCTGGCGATCTCGCTCTCGGCGCTCGCCAACCGCTTCACCGTCGCTGCGCTGGGCGACCCGCTGACCGGGTTGGTGGAGAGCACCCTCGATCTCCTTCGTCACCGCGGCCCAACGACCCCGCGGGAACTCGTGCTCGCCGCCGAGCTGCCTGCGCAGGCGAAGGTGGAAGGGGCGGCGCTCCTCGGGTGGCCTCCTTCGAAGCCGGGGCCGCACCCGCACGCGAGGCCGCTCGACTTCACGACCGAGCCGATGACGAAGGATCCCCGCGGCCGAAAGCTGGTCGCCGCGCTCCGGCGGGCCTCGGTGGCGCTGTTCCCTCCCGACGATCCGAACGTGGCGGTGTTCCACCTCTCGCTCGAGGGCTTCCGCTCCGACGACGTGTCCGCGCAGAACCCGCTCGCGCCCCGGGAAATCGCGCCCTTCACCACGTCGCTGTACGAGGCCAGGGCAAGCGAGGGCGTGCTCACCAGCCGCAAGATGTTCCAGGCCGGGGTGCGCACCGCTCACTGCCTGGGGGCGATGACCTGCGGGCTCGGCACGCTGCCCTACAACTTGAGCTTCATCCGCGACCTGCAGCCCTTTCCGGTGCGTTGCACGTCGGACGTGCTGGGCGACGCGGGCTTCGGCCACTCGTTCTTCTACGGCTCCGACGCGACCTTCGACGAGATGGGCCGCTTCTTGACCGAGCACCGGTACACGAAGGTCATCTCGCAGGTCGAGCTCCCGAAGACGTTGCCGAAGGGCACGTGGGACGGGATCACCGACTTCGCGGTGTTCGAGTACGCGGTGAACGACGTCGCGGAGGCGCTGAAGACCGGCCCCCAGTTCGCGATGCTGATGTCGCTGTCCAACCATTCCCCCTTCACCCCGCCCCAGGACCTGCCGGACGCGGTGCGCGAGCGGGTCGATGTGGGTCTCAAGACGGCGATCCACCGGGCCGACGCGGACGATCGGCTGCGGCTGATCACCTACTCGTACACCGACGCGGCGGTGGAGCGGCTCTTCGCCCAGCTCGACACCCTCGGCATCGCCGAACGATCGATCGTGATGCTGATGGCCGACCACTCGACCGGCCACGCCTACGTGTGGGGCAAGGAAGACCCCGAGTCGGACGTCGCGAAGTCGCAGATTCCCTTCGCGATCGTGATCCCGAAGGCGTTCCTCGCGCGGGCGAAGGACCCGAAGGCGTTGGCGGTCGCGCTCGCGGAGGTGCAGGCGTTGATCGACGAAGCGCCGCTCTCGCAGAACGACGTGCCGACGCTGTTGCTGGCGTTGTTGTCGGCGCACCCGGGGCTCGAGGCGCTGCCGGCCGAGAAACGGTGGCACACCCTGGGCGGGCAGGTGACGAGCCCGTACTTCGCGCCCGGCGGCGATCCCGCCTCGTACATCCTGGGGATCAACGGGGTCAGCGAGCTCTTCGCGCTCGACCGGAAGGGCGTTCGGGTCGGGAGCTACGAAGACTCGGTGTTCCTCAAGACGCGCGCCGATCGCTACCGGGTCACGCCGCGGCTGATTCCGATCACCGCGACGTTGATCGAGACGATGCAGTCGAAGTGAACGGGGTCACCGCGGTCTGACGCCCGCCGCGGCGAAGCCGTCCGCTCCCCACTGGTTCCACTCTTCGTAGGTGCCGACGGCGAGCACGCGCTCCGTCGCCGAACGGGGCGTCGACCCCGCCTGGACCCAGCGCGCGCCTTCGCGCACGTAGCGCTCGGTGAAGAACACCTCTTCGCGCCGCGCGAACGACGACAGCCAGTCTTGCTGTGGCTCGTTGCCGGCCTGCGAGGTGTACCGGGCGATGAACAGCAGCTTCCGCTGCGCATCGACGGGGATGCGTTCGTCGGGCAGGTAGCCGGTCCAGGGCGGAGGCAAGGGGGCGATCGGCGCCTCGGGCGTGAAGTAGCTGCCGCAGGCCGAGGGCCAGCACGCCCCGGCATGCACCACCCCCCGGTGCACCAGCGAAGGCGCCCACCCGGCCGCCTCGATCGCCCGGCGGAAGAACACGTAGGTCATCGCGTGATCGGGGTGATCGTCGATCGCGTGCGGCAGGTAGACCTCGCGCGGCTTCAACCGGCCGAGCACGGCGGCGAGGTCCAGGGTCAACCCGGCCGACGTCCAGTCCCCGGGCGTGCCGGTGCGCTGGGTGTGCTCGTCGAGCCGTCCGGCGCGCCGATCGGCGTAGGTGCCGGAGAGCCCGACGCACTCCCCGTTCGCGTCGCGGTGCTCCATCGCCGCCAGGGGATCGCGGCCCAGCTTCGACAGCGCGCCGTCGGGGTACCCCAGGAAGTGGATGTCGCTCGCCCGCACCCCGAGCGACTTGAGCGCGACGACGCTCTCGGCCTCGCGCTGGTAGCCGTCGCGCTCGCAGGTGAAGTCGCCGTTGGTCACGAGGATCACCGCGACCCGCTGGCCCGAGCGCACCGCCCGCTCGATCACCCCGGCGGCGAGCAGCACTTCGTCGTCGGGGTGGGGCGCGATCACCAGCACGTCGACGTCGGCCGTCTCGCGAGGCACCGATCGCACGCAGGCGGCGCTCAGCAACAGGGCGGCGAGGAGGCACCCGCGAAGCACGACTGGGTGGCTGCTCGACACCGCTCTTTCCTACTGCCGTTCGGTGGCCAGCGCTCGTTCGACCGCCAGCAGCTGCTCCGCCGTGCCCAGCGTCAGCAGGTGATCTCCGCCGACGAGCACGAAGTCGCCGCGGGGGTTGGCCGTGGGGGTCCCCGCGCGGATCACCGCGAGCACCGAGGCGCCGGTCGCGGCGAGCCGCAGCGAGTCGAGCTGCTTCCCGTCGCCTACCGTGCCGGGGGTCACCACCACGTCTTCGATGCTCAGCGACTTGTTGCCGCGGGTCATCGCCGTCTCGAGGAAGTCGACCACCCGGGGGCTCAGGAGGAGGTGGGCGAGCCGACGCCCGCCGATCGCGTAGGGGCTGATCGCCCGGTTGGCCCCGGCGCGGATCATCTTGGGCGCCGAGGCTTCGTCGACGGCGCGGCTGGCGATGAAGAGGGCGCTGTTGAGCAGCCGCGCGCTCAAGATGACGTAGAGGTTCGTCGCGTCGCTCGAGGTGGTGGCGATGAGGCCCTTCGCGCGGGTGATGCCGGCGGCGAGCAGCACCGCGTCGTCCGTCGCGTCGCCGCGGATGAAGGGGCAGCCGCACTGCCGCATCCACTCTTCGTTCTCGGGGGCCGGGTCGATCACCACGAAGGACGCGCTCGAGGCGCGCAGCTCGGCAGCGGCTTCCCGGCCGACGCGGCCGACCCCCGCGACGATGAAGTGACCCGAGAGATCATCGATCGACTTCTGCATCTTGCGTCTCCTGCGCGCCGCGCGAACCTGGTC
>JBBRUE010000657.1:0-4487 GCA_038248085.1 Myxococcales bacterium
AACCTCGTGCTCGACTCGTACAACCTCATCGGCGACTGGTCGAAGGTCAACGAGTGGGCGCGGAAGTTCTACGCCGAAGACAAGCTCGCTCAGGGCCAGTTCCGCATCGAGCTCGCCAAGCTGATCGAGCAGTCGAGCTTCAAGCTGATCAACCAGCTCGAGGCGAAGAAGGACTACGCGAAGGCCGCCGAGGCCTACATGACCTTCGTCAGTGAGTGGCCCAAGTCGGAGCTCGCCGACAAGGCGCTCCACAACGCGGCCATCGACTTCTTCAACGCCAAGATGCTCAACCGGGCGATCGAGGTGCGCAAGCAGCTCATCGTGAAGCACCCGAAGTCGCCGTACGTGCCACAGGACGTCTACGCGCTGGCCGAGGGCTACGAGGCGATCGCCGACTTCGACCCGGCGGCCGGCTACTACGAGCTCTATTCGGGCAACTACGAGAAGAGCAAAGGCAAGAAGGGCAAGGCGCCTCCGCCGGCGAAGAAGAAGGGCGGTGACGACAAGAAGGAAGCTGCCGAGCAGGTCTGGGAAGAGCAGAAGGCCCAGGACGCGCTCTTCAACGCGGGCGTCTTCCGCGAGGGCCTGGGCGTCTACAAGCAGGCGCTCAAGAACCGCGAGAAGTACCTCGAGCTGTGGCCCGCTTCGAAGGACGCAGAGGCCGTCGAGAAGTCGATCCTCGACCTCTACGAGAAGATGAACCTCTGGGGCAAGGTGACCAAGGGCCTCGAGGACTACGAGCGCAAGTACGTCAAGGACCCCACCAAGGTGCTGACCGCTGAGGGCCGCATCGCCACCATCTACGAAGAGAAGCAGAAGAACGCGAAGGCCGCGCGCGGCGTCTACCTGCGCATCACCGACTACTACGAGAAGCTCGGCAAGAAGCAGCGGGAGGCGCTCGACATCACCGCCCTCGACGCTGTCGCGCGCGCGTCTTTCATCGCCAACGAGGACGACTGGAAGAAGTACAGCGCGATGAAGCTCAAGTGGACGAAGATGCAGAACGTCGGCGAACTCAAGGCCTCGATCACCAGCAAGAGCAACGCGCTGCAGGAGGTCCAGAAGGCCTACACCAGGACGGTCGCCTTCAAGTCGGCCGACCCGGCCATCTGCGCGCTCCACAAGATCGGGCAGGCCTACGATCAGCTCGCAGAGCAGCTGATCAACTTCCCGGTGCCCAAGGGCTTGCCTGAGGAGATCCTGATCGAGCTCCGCCCGCAGTTCGAGCAGCAGGCCGACCCGGTGAAGAAGAACGCCGCCGAGGCCTTCACCGCCGTGGTGCAGAAGAGCCAGGAGCTCGACGTCTTCAACCCGTGCACCGTCGCGGCGCTGGAGATGCTGCGCAACAAGTACCGCCCAGAGGCCTTCCCGAAGATGCGGGAAGACGTGATGGAGCTCAAGCAGGCCAACGAGAAGGTCATCACCATCGGTGGCGACGTGCTGACCTCGATCCAGACGGTGCCGGTGATCTCCGCCGACAAGGCGCAGGAGATCCGCAACAATACGCGCGAGGTCGGTTCGCGTGACGTGGCCGACACCATGCCCGAGGTCGATCTCTCGGGCCCTCCGGTCGCGAACAACAACAACACCACCAAGAAGCAGCCCGTGGTCGAACCGGCCAAGGATCAGCCGAAGAAGCAGCCTCCCCCGACGCCGACCCCCAAGGGCAAGGCCCCCAGCGACGAGCCGGAGGATGCTCTGTGAGCGCCTCCACCGGATTCAAGGGAATGATGACGATGCGAGACCTGATCCTCTCTGCGGTGGTCGGAGCCAGCCTCGCGCTGACCGGCTGCCAGACCACCGGCGGGACCACCACGGGCAAGGGCCGAGATACCGTGGCCGGGCCGCGCGTCGGGACGACCAACGCCAATGGTGACGTCCAGGCCGAGGTCGTTCCGCAGATCTCGAACAAGGCGAAGCTGATCTTCGAAGACGCGCTCAAGTCCTACGAGACGCAGAAGAAGGCCAAGTCGGTCGACTACGCCGGGCTCGAGAAGAAGTTCCGCGCCGCGGTCGACGCCGACCCCAACCTCGCGGAGGCCACCTACAACCTGGGTGTGCTCGCCGACCGGCAGGGCAAGACGAAGGAAGCGGTCAGCCTCTACAAGGAGGCGCTGGCGAAGAAGCCGACGCTCCGGCAGGCCGCGGAGAACCTCGCGGTGATCGCCCAGAACAACGGCGACGAGGCGGGGGCGATCCGCATCTACACCGACATCCTCACCAACTACCCCGACGACGCAGGCAGCCGCGCGCGCATGGCCGAGATCAGCCGCCGCAAGGGCGACCTCGACAAGGCGATCGAATTGTCGCGCGAGGCGCTGTTCCGCGACCCGAAGACCCTGCAGGCCTACAAGACGATGATGCAGGTGTACTTCGAGCAGAAGCAGTACTCGCTGACGCGCCTCATCGCGCTGCGGGCGAGCAAGCTCGACGACAACGATCCCGAGATTTCGTACACGCTGGGGCTCATCAACCTCGCTGAGAAGGACACCGCGAAGGCGCGCACCAACTTCAAGCGGGCCGTCGAGGCGCGCCCCGACTTCCTGCCCGCGCGCTACGAGCTGTGCCGCATGGCCTTCGCGCAGGAGGACTACAAGGGCGCCGAGGAGCACCTCCGCCGCATCCTCCAATCGAATGGGAAGAACGCCGACGCGCTGCTCAACCTGGGCGTCGCTTACAAGGGCATGGGCGAGCTCGACAAGGCGATGGCCACCTACGACGAGGTGCAGAAGCTCAACGGCGACATGCCGGAGCTGTACCTGAACCGCGGCATCATCATCGGCCTCAAGGGTGACCCCGAGAAGGCGATCACCCTCTTCAAGAACTACCTCGCGCGCAAGGGCGAGGCCGGCGTCGGCATGGACCACCCGGTCCACACCCTGATCGCCGAGCAGGAAGAGGTGATCAAGAAGCGCGAGGAGGACAAGCGCATCGCGATCGAGGCCGCGAAGATGGAAGAGGAGATGAAGAAGCAGGAGGCCGCGGCCGCCGAGGAAGAGAAGAAGAAGAAGGAAGAGGAGTTCCAGAAGCAGAAGACCGACGCGAAGGGCGGCGGTGCGGCGCCTGACGCGAAGGGCGGCGATCCCAAGACGGCTCCCGTCGGGAAGGCCCCGCCTCCCGCGCCCGAGGCGAAGAAAGAGGAACCGAAGGTCGAGGCGAAGAAGCCGCCCTCAGCCGCTCCCGCTCCGGCCGCGGCACCGAAGAAGACCGGCGACGAGCCCGAAGACGGGCTCTGAGTCACCCAGCCTCCTGACGGCGCGTCAGTCCTTGCCGCGGCTGATGATCATCTTGATCCAGCGAACGGCGAGCTTGCGGCGGCTTCCCTCGACCATGAAGGCGGGGATCGCCCCGGCCGGATCACTGAAGACGACGTAGGTGATCTTCGTGCGGCCGTCAGCCCCGCGCTCGAAGCGCCACTCGCCTTTGAGCTTGGTGATGCGCACCCAGCCGTCAGGGCGGGGTGGCGCGAGCTCGTTGGCCCCCTCGAAGGTCATCGCGCAGAGATCGTCACTGGTGCGGATGCGCTTCGCGCGCACCGCGAAGTCGCGGTTGGCGACGACCGGCGGGGAGATCTGATCGTAGGTGACGCGCTCGTCTTCCGATTCGAAGACGATCTTGCGCGACTTGAGGTCCGGCTCCTCAGGGTCGAACTTGCCATCGCCGAACACCGCGTCGCACAGCGAGCCCGGTGTCCGCGTGGTGGTCGTGGTCAGCCGGAGCTCGACCACGTTCGAACTCGCCACCGGGCGCGACTCGATGAGGATGCCGTCGGTCTCTTCGACCTTGGCGTAGTCGGCGCCGGCGCCGAGCAGCAGGAGCGTCAGGCCTTCTCGAATCATGAGGGGAGCTGCAACTTTCGGGTCTGGTCGCCCATGATGCGGATGGTGGTACGCCGCGGGAGCAGCCGGCGCATGAGAAACGACGCAAAGCGGTTGACGCGACCGGGGATCAACACCGGCCCGCGCGCGAGCCCGTCCAGCGCCTCCCGCACCACCTCGGCGGGTTGCTGCATGCCCGGGGGCGCCTTCTTCGTCGCCTTCAGCAGGTTGGGGGTGGCGGTGGCCCCGGCGCACACCGAGAGCACGTCGACGCCCGTGCCTCTCAGTTCCGCCCACAGCCCTTCGGCGAGGGCGAGGTTGTATGACTTGGTCGCTCCGTAGGTCGAGACGAAGGGCGAACCCTGGAACGCGGTGAGTGACGAGAGCAGCACCAGCCCGCCGCGGCCGCGCTTCACCAGCCGGGGCACGAAGTGGTGCGCGAGCGCGGTCGGCGTCTTCACGTTGACGTCGATCGCCCGGAGGTTCTCCTCGACCGTCTGCTCCACGAAGGGCCCGAGGGGGGAGAGCGCGGCGTTGTAGACGACGAGGCCGACGTCGAGGGCGGCGGTGGCAGCAGCGATGCGCGCGGCGGCGTCGGGTTGCGCGAGATCGAGCGCCAGGCACTTCGTCTCGCCGGGCAGCGTCTTCACCAGCTCGGCCAGCACCTGC
>JBBRUE010000658.1:0-4481 GCA_038248085.1 Myxococcales bacterium
CTGAGCCTCAAGCCGCACCTCGCCTGGTTCGTGGTGACGCTCTTCATGGCCTCGACCTCCTTCACCCTGAACTTCGTGCTCTGCCAGCGTGCGGTTCGGAACGCCGGGCCCGGGGCACCGCCGCCCGAAGAGGAATTCAAGCAGGCCCTCGGCCTGGGCCTGGCGATGGTCGGCCTGGCCGGCCTGCTGGCGATCGCGGGGCCCGGGTTGTTCGAGCGGGTCCTGGGCTGACGGGGGCATTCGCAACGGCCCGCGGGGCTGTGGTAGGGCCGCCAGACGATGTTCCTGACCGCCTGCCTCTCTGCCGCCCTGCTCGCCGCGCCCCCGGCGAACACCGAAAAGCCCATCAAAGCACTGCCTTCGCTGGGCAAGGAACCGAAGCTCGACGGTGAGCTCAAGGACCTCTCGCCGGCGCAGAACTTCAAGATGCCGGAGTCGGCTGTGGGCTCGTCGGCGAAGCTCGGCCTCAAGGCGGCCTTCCGCAAAGACACGCTCTTCCTCGGCATCACCGTCGACGACGACAAGCTCCTCGGCGGCGACCAGCTCGACCTGACGCTGTTCTTCCCCGACTCCGGGACCACCGCGAAGGGCGTGGTCTACCGCTTCGGCCAGGACGGCCTGCGCGAGGCGCCCGCGGAGATCGGCGCGCCCGCCTTCGCCCAGGCGCTGGTGAGGTCGGCCGTGAAGACCACCAAGACCGGGTACACGCTCGAGGTGGCCGTGCCCGCCCGCGCCCTGCCCCGCTTCCAGGCCTTCAAGCAGCTCGCCCTCTCGATCTGCGTCGACTACGCCGACATCGACCTGGAAGGCGCCGAGTCGAACAAGCTCACCTCCTGCCCCACCGGCGAGATGCCCGGCGGCCCGACGCGGATCCCCGACGAGCTGCGCAAGACGCTCAAGCTGACGCCGACCCCCGACGTCGAGGGCATCGAGGCGCGCGAGACCGGCTGGCTGGGCTACTCGAAGCTGCACTACCCGACGTGGGCGCTGGGTGATGACTCGTTCAACGCCGAGTCGCTCGCGGCGCTGATCGCCGGCGACACCGCGATTCCCCCGGCCTCCGTCGCGCTGCCCGCGGTGAAGCTGGTGCTCAACGACAACCGGCCGATCTTCACCATCCTCACGGGCAAGAACCCGTACGTGAAGGAGAGCTGCATCTCGGGCAATGAGCTGCGCATGGCGATGTACGTCACCCGGGATCGCACCGCGAGCCGGGTGCTCGAGTGGCCCGCCGCGACGTGCAAGCTGGGCAAGGCGATGCGCATCGAGTTGACGCCCGAAGGCTCGCTGGAGATTGGCTACACCAGCGGCACCACCCACCACTTCGCCTGGACCGCCGAGCACTTCGAACGCAGTGAACTCGGCGCCGCATCGCCTTGAACAAGAGAGAGAACGCCGTGGCTACGAAGTCGTCGAAGCAGAAGAAGAACCTCTACATGATGACGCTGGGTTGCCCGAAGAACCGGGTCGACAGCGAAGTGATGCTCGGCACCCTGCAGCACAAGGGCTACCACCTGGTGCAGGAAGCCGAAGCCGCCGACGTGATCGTCGTGAACACCTGCGCGTTCCTCAAGGCCGCTGAGAAAGAGTCGGTCGACTCGATCCTCGAGATGGCCGAGCACAAGAAGACTGGCAAGTGCACGACCCTCGTCGTCACCGGCTGCCTCGTGCAGCGGCACGGCGAGAAGCTGACCAGCGAGCTCCCCGAGGTCGACCACTTCCTGGGCACCAGCGCCTACGTGCAGATCGGCGATCTCCTCGCGGCTGAAGCCAGCCCGCGGCAGGTGATCCCCGACCCCGAGTACATCCACACCGCGTCGGTGCCGAAGGTGAACTCGATGCCCGGGTACACCGCGTACCTGAAGATCTCCGAGGGCTGCGACAACAAGTGCGCGTTCTGCATCATCCCCACGCTGCGCGGCCTGCAGCGCTCGCGCCCCATCGCCGACATCGTGAAGGAGGCCCACCAGCTCGCCGACTCGGGCGTGATGGAGCTCAACCTCGTCGCGCAGGATCTCACCGCCTACGGGCACGATCTCCCCGGCAAGCCGAAGCTGCACGAGCTGCTCCGCGAGCTGGCCAAGGTCGACGTGCACTGGATCCGCCTGCACTACGCCTACCCGCGCGTGTTCCCCGATGAGCTCATCGAGGTGATCGCCAGCGAGAAGAAGATCGCCAAGTACCTCGACATGCCGCTGCAGCACGCCAGCGATCGCCTGCTGCGCTCGATGAAGCGCGGCCGCGAGTCGGCCTTCCTCAAGGGTCTGGTCGAGAAGATCCGCTCGCGGGTGGAAAACCTCTCGTTCCGCACCTCGATGATCGTCGGCCTGCCCGGCGAGACCGAGGAGGACTTCGAGATCCTGAAAGACTTCGTCAAGGAGCAGCGCTTCGAGCGGCTCGGCGTCTTCCAGTATTCCGACGAAGAGGGCACCGCGGCCTTCGAGATGGAGAACAAGGTGCCCAAGCGCACCATCGAGCGCCGGTGGCGCGAGATCATGGCCATCCAGAAGCGCATCAGCCGCGAGCAGAACAAGAAGCTGGTGGGCACGACGATCGAGGTGCTGGTCGAGGGCCGCAGCCCGGAGACCGATCTCCTGCTCGTCGGCCGCCACCAGGGCCAGGCGCCGGAGATCGACGGCAACATCTACATCAACGACGGCATGGCCTACCCGGGCGAGCTGGTGCTGGTCGAGGTCACCGAGGCCCACGACTACGATCTCGTCGGCAAGGTCGTCTCGCGCCAGGACCCAAAGCAGCGCCGCCACAAGGCGCGCAGCGAAGTGCCTGCCCACGTGCGCGGCGGCGAGAAGATCGTCAGCCCGCCCACCTGGCTGGCACCGCGCTAGTCCCCGGGAACGGGCCGATCAGCCGACCTGCTCGGCGTAGGTCATCACCAGGTAGAGCACCGCCTCGCCCGCTCCGGCGTTGCGGTACTCGTGCGGGACGTCCGCCTCGAACAAGATCGCGTCACCCGCCTCGAGCGTGTGGGTCGCGGGGCCGACGACGATCTCCACCGCGCCCTTCGAGACCACCAGGTTCTCGGTGGTGCCCGGCGCGTGGGCCTCGGCCTTCTCGACGCCCTTCGGGTTGAGCTTCAGCTCGTAGAACTCGACCCGCCGGGGCTCGTCGAAGGGAAACAACGCGCGCGACTGGAACGAGCCATCGCTCGACATCAACCGCTTCGCCGCCCCGCTGCGCAGCACCTTCACGCCGCTGGTCTGGGTGGTGGTGATCAACGCCGAGAAGGGCACGTCGAGGGCCCGCGCCATCTTCCACAGCACGTTGATGGTGGGGGCGCTCTGGCCGAGCTCCACCTGGCCGAGCATCGCGCGCGAGACGCCGGAGGACTGCGCGAGCTTCTCGAGCGACAGCCCCCGCTCGGTGCGCAGCCGCTTGAGGTTCTTCCCCACCACCGGCGCGAGATCGGCTGACGGCTCAGGCGACTCGGCCACTTCGGGGGGCTTCTTCGGTTTCACAGCGCGGGCCATGCGGCCAGTCTTGCAGGGCCCTCCCGAGCGTCAAGGCGCGTGCAGGAGACCGCCGACTTCAGGGCCCCGGAACGTTCACGCCCTTGATCAGCGGGCACGGCACGGGCTCATGGAGGCAGCGCGATGCGGAGGATGACGCCGTCCGCGGAGCTGGCCGCGGGGCTGCCGGCACTCGCGACGAAGGCCACCCGGCCTTGCAGCGCGATCGCCAGCGGGTGCGCGAGTGACTGCGCGATGAGCTCCGGCGTCGTCGACTCGTGCGAGACGCGGCGCACGCGGCCGTTGGCGTCGTCGGGGCTGCTGCCCGGCTCGACCCAGTAGGCGTGGGTACCGTCGAGGGCGAAGCCCTTCACGCCCTGGCAATTGGTCGCCACCGTCTCGAGGAGGTTGTTGCTCAAGGTCAGCCGCAGCACCTCGGCCGGCGAGCCCCTGGCGTAGAAGAGCTACGTCCCGTTGCCGCCGAGCGTCTCGAAGCCGCTGCCGAAGCGGCTCTCTTCGCGCGCGCCGGTGCCGTCGGTGCGGATCGACCTCGAGCCACCCACGCAAGGGATCCCGATCGTCACGACACGTTCAGGACCCGCAGCGGCGTCCACCCGGCGCGCCACCCGGGCCCCCGGGTCAACTCGCGGGCCTCGACCGTCACCCGGCGGGCGCCGTCGCAGCTCGCGGCGAGGTCCACGGCCCACCCGCCTTCGATGCGCCGCACCCCGATCACCTGGAAGTGACGCCAGCCCTCGACAGTGGTGTCGCTCGTCCACTTGCTGCCCTGCAGGAGTGCGATCTGTCGGGGAACCGCCATCGGCGCTAGACACATAACCGCCCGAGCCGTCAGGAACCATTCATCCAGGTTTTGGATGTTTCATGTCTGAATCTTCAATTTGTTTGAAAACCCCACGCCCGTATTGAAGGCGCGCCCATGAGTGCAGACCCTACGCAACGCCTGTCGTCTGAAGAAGCCGCGAACCGCCTGGTCTGGGCGATGGAGACCCTCGC
>JBBRUE010000659.1:0-4480 GCA_038248085.1 Myxococcales bacterium
GCACCGGGAAGCGCGAGAGAAAGAGGTACCCCAGGCGCATGGCTCAGCCCCCCCGCATCGACGGGGGCAAGACGAGGGGCCCGTCGCGCCCCGGCCGGCCCCAGCCCAGGGGGTACCCGTCGCGCTGCTGGTTCTTCCTGGGGCGCTGCAACGAATCGAGCGGCAGCACGTGCAGCACGCCCGGCGCTGCCCACGGCCGCTCGAGCCCCCGGCCCTGCAGCGGCCGGCTCCGCAACGTCGCGCGCCGCCCGTGGGGGGCTTCGATCTCGAAGGTGGGCGTGCACGAGGGCGCCGCTTCGGTGCGCACCACGTGGAGCGAGCGCACCCCGCCCCGCGACACCGACTGCGTCTTCATCGTCAGCCGCATGAAGCCCTGCCCCGGCGCGGTGAGCGAGGTCAGCAGCACCAGCAGCGAGCCCCCGGTGCGCGCGGCGTCGAGGAGCTTCTTGGTGTCGGTCATCGTCAGCTGCACCCCGGTGTGCATGACGTCGAGCACCACGCAGGTGAAGGCGCCGCTGCGCAGCAACTGCATCGCCGTCCACACCAGCTGCCCGGGCGCCTTCGGCCGCGCGATGAGGAGCCGCCGCAGATCGACCCCCATGGTCAGCGCCGCCGGCGGGTAGAGCTCCTGGGGGCCGTCGACCCAGGCCGAGAGCCGCTGCTCGCGCCCCGCCGCCGCCACCAGCGAGAGCGCCACCGTGGTGCGCCCCGAGGCCTCTTCGCCGCACAACTCGACCCCCGAGCCGAGCCGGAAGGCGCCCAGGTCATCGAGCTCCGCGAGGCCGGTGCGCAGGGCCATCACCAGCTCGCGCGGCTGGGCCTCGAGCTTGCGGATCTTTTCTTTGAGCTGCTCCACCACTGCCGATTGAGCCATCGCGTGCCCCTTGATACTGAACGTGCGCATAGTACACGGCGGGTCCGACAAGTGGTTTCCGGGCCGGTAAATCGGCCTGCGCGCGATTCCGCGAGTTCATGCCGAGCGCTTTCCGTGCTGGCGCAGCTGCTGCTTGCGCCCACCCCATGAACTTCCTCCACGGATCAGCGTGGGGACGCCGTCGCTGATCTCGCCTCGTCGAAGCCAGGGGCGTGTCGCTCGAGTTGCCGCGCGGACGGTCGAAGGGACACCTCAGAGCGCGAGCTGCGGCGTGACTGCCGATGCGACCAGGAACTGCGGCGCAGGCGGTGCGCGGCGAGCGAAGGGGCGCACGTCGGTGCTCGCCTCGCACAGGCCCCTCGCCACGCACGTTTCGTCACCAGGGTGCTCAGCGACGGGCGCGGGTCTTCGGACGCATCAACTTCGTTGACAGGCGCGGGTCGCTCGGCCGTCCGACGCAGTGCGTGTCAACGAAGTTGATGCGTCCGGAAGACCGGCGCGCCCCCCGGCGTCGCGAGGCTTGCTCGGTCGGGGCATGGCTGTGAACCCCGACGTACGTTCCCCGCGCACATCGCGGCGCAATGTTTCTCAACGGGTGCTGGGGGATCTCGTCGCTACGATGCTGGCATGGCTGACCCGATCAACGCCCCCACGGCATCACCCCACGGTGCTTCGAGCGCCGGCGATACCCAGCTGAGCGAGGCGACGCGGTCGCAGGCCATCACTACGCCCGGAAACCCGGCCCGCAGCACGGTGCTCCCGCGGGTCGAGTGGGTCGGCCCGGAGCCGAAGGTGAACCCGCTCCAGCGGAACCGCTTCGAGGAGCTGGGGCTGCTGGGCGAAGGTGGCATGGGCGAGGTGGTGCTGGCGAAGGACCACGACATCGAGCGCGAGGTGGCGCTCAAGCGGCTGCCGCTCAACTGCGATCTCGGCCGGGTGCTGCGCTTCGTCGAGGAGATCCGCACCGTCGGGCAGCTCGAGCACCCGAACATCGTGCCGGTGCACGACGTGGGCATCGACGCGTCGGGGCGGTACTACTTCGTGATGAAGCACCTCCACGGCGAGACCCTGGAGTCGATCATCGCCAAGCTCGACGCCGGAGACGCTGCCACGCACGCGCGCTTCCCGATCACCGTGCGGATCCAGCTGTTCCTCTCGGTGCTCAACGCGATGGGCTACGCACACCAGCAGGGCTTCATCCACCGCGACTTGAAGCCGGCGAACATCATGGTGGGGCCGTTCGGCGAAGTGACGGTGATGGACTGGGGCCTCGCCAAGCGCCTCCGCGCGCCGGAGAAGCACCTGGGAGACGCGGCGATCAGCGGGCCGCGCGACGGCACCGCGCTGCAGACCCAGCTCGGCGCCGTCATGGGCACCCCGCTCTACATGTCACCCGAGCAGGCGATCGGCGCCCACGACACGCTCGACGAGCGCAGCGACCTGTACTCGCTGTGCGTGATCTTCCACGAGCTGCTGCACCTCGAGCACTACCTCCACGGGATCGACGATCTGCAGTCCGTGCTGCAGGGCGTGAAGACGAAGACGCCGGTGCTGCACGTGATGACGTTGCGGGGGCGGCAGTATCAGGTGCCCGCAGAGCTCGACTGGTTCCTGAAGAAGGGCCTCGAGAAGGACCCGGCGAAGCGCTGGGCCTCGGTGGCGGAGATGCAGGACGAGCTGCAGCGGATCATCAGCGGAACGTGCCGCGTGCAGTGTCAGCGCACCTTCGTCAAGCGCGTGTTCGGCGAGGCGGCGCGGGTGGTGGACGAGCGGCCGGTGATGCTGATCTTCGCGAGCACCGCGGTGATGTCGCTGATCCTCGCGGCGATCGTGAAGTCGGTGCTCGTGTTCACCGGCTGAGTGAGCTTCGTCTCGGCGTGTCGCCGTCAGCTCACGGCGCGGCGAACTTGAGCAGCTCTGCACCCTCAGAGACCTGGTCGCCCGGGGCGAAGAGGAACTCGGTGACGGTGCCGTCCGACGGAGCGGTGATGGTGTGCTCCATCTTCATCGCCTCCATCACCAGCAGCGGCGCGCCCTTCTTCACCACCGCGCCCTTCGCACACAGCAGCGCGACGATCTTCCCGGGCATCGGCGCCACCAGCTTGCCGCCGGCGCCCTCGTCCTGCCCCGCGTGGGCGATCGCGTCGAACAGCTCGAGCGGCGTCACGGTGCCCGCGTGGAACACGTGCAGCGTCTCGCCTTCGAAGATCACCGTGCCGCGCACCGGCTGCTCGCCGAGCATCACCTGGTAGTCCTGCCCTTCGCGCGTCACCTTCAGGCGCTGGCCGTTGAAGCGGTAGCCGGTGTGCCCGTAGGCGACCTGCACGTCGTACGCGCCGAGCTTGAGCGAGCGGAGGTACACCTGGTTCAGCCGCCAGCCGGTGCGTGACGACCACGGGTCGGCCACCGCCGACGACGACTCGCGCGAGAGCACCGCCGCTGCCGCCAGGGCCAGCACCGCGTCGGCGGGCCGCGTCACCGCGGGGAACAGCTCGGCGTGGTTCTTCCCGATGAGGCCGGTGTCGAGATCGGCCGCGGCGAACGCCTTCGACTCGACGAGCCGCTTCAGGAAAGCCACGTTCGTCGACAGCCCGACGATCTGCGTCTTGCCGAGCGCGTCGGCCATGCGGGCGAGCGCCAGCGGGCGATCTTCCCCCCACACGATCAGCTTGGCGATCATCGGGTCGTAGAACGGGGTGATCGCGTCACCCTCCCGCACGCCGGAGTCCACCCGCACCGCCCCGTCGCGCACGAAGGCCACGTGCTCGGGGAAGCGCTGGTGCGAGAGCGTGCCGATCGCGGGGAGAAAACCCTTCTCGGGGTTCTCCGCGTAGAGGCGGGCCTCGAGGGCGTGGCCGCGAATCTTCAACTGATCCTGGGTCGCGGGGAGCTTCTCGCCCGACGCCACGCGCAGCTGCCACTCGACGAGATCGAAGCCGGTGATCATCTCCGTCACCGGGTGCTCGACCTGGAGCCGGGTGTTCATCTCCATGAAGTAGAACTGCTCGCCCTCGGAGATGAACTCCACCGTGCCCGCGCCGACGTAGCCGACCGCCTTCGCCGCCGCGACCGCCGCCTCGCCCATCGCCTTGCGACGCGCCTCTGACAGGCCCGGAGCCGGCGCCTCCTCGAGCACCTTCTGGTGACGCCGCTGCACCGAGCAATCACGCTCGAACAGGTAGACGCAGTTGCCGTGCATGTCGGCGAAGACCTGCACCTCGATGTGGCGCGGCCTGGTGAGGTACTTCTCGATCAGCACCGCGTCGTCGCCGAAGGCGTTGATCGCCTCGCGCTTGCACGACTCGAGGACCGCCGCGAAGTCGGCCGAGGTGTCCACCGCGCGCATGCCCTTGCCGCCGCCGCCCGCGCTGGCCTTGATCAACACCGGGTACCCGATGCGATCGGCCTCCTTCTGCAGCAGCGCGGGAGCCTGGTCGGCCCCGTGGTAGCCGGGCACCAGCGGCACCTGGGCCTTCTCCATGCGCGCCTTGGCTTCCGACTTCAGGCCCATCGCGCTGATCGCCGACGCCGGAGGGCCGATGAAGACGATCCCCTCCTTCGCACACGCCTCGGCGAAGTCCTCGTTCTCCGAGAGGAAGCCGTACC
>JBBRUE010000660.1:0-4477 GCA_038248085.1 Myxococcales bacterium
GGGAAGAAACAGCAGCGCGCGAAGTTGAGGCACCATGGCGGCGGGCATCCTTTGTCGCTAATAGCCTGATTCCCGATGACCTTCGACGAGCTGCTCCACTACCTCCGCCTCGGTGGCTTCACCATCGTGGTCATCCTCTTCGCCTCCGTGCTGGCCATCGGCGTGGCCATCGAGCGGGTGATCACCCTGTGGGGCGTGGGCGGGAAGGCCCGCGACCTGGGTCAGCTCATCGCGCGACACCTGCTGCGGGGCGAGGTGGCGGCGGCGCGCTCGGCCGCCGATCGATCGACGGCGCTCTCGGCCGACCTGTTTCGCGCAGGCTTCGAGCGGGCGGCGAAGAACATCGGCCCCAACCTCGACGCCGCCGTCGATCGCGAGCGGGTGCAGCTGGCGCTCAAGCTGCGCCGCGGCCTGTGGATTCTCGGGACCATCGGTGCGGTCGCCCCCTTCGTCGGCCTGTTCGGCACGGTGTGGGGAATCATGCGTTCGTTCAAGGATCTCGGCCTCGACGTGGAGTCGGGCGGCACCGGCGGCTCGGTCGCGGTGATGTCGGGCATCTCAGAGGCGCTGATCGCCACCGCCGTGGGCATCATCGTGGCCGTCGAGGCGGTGGTGCTCTTCAACATGTTCCAGGCGCGGCTGGGCCGGTTGAACCTCGAGCTCAAGCTGATCGCCGAGGAGTTCGTCGAGCTGCTCCGCGACGCCTCGCCCAACGGCAAGCTGCCGGCGACGGTGCCCGACTCCGTGCCCCCGACGGCCCAGCCTCCGGCGGCGAGCTGACCCATGGCGATCGGCGGCCCCGGCAACCGGCACGATGACGACCTCGGGCTCGAGGACGGCGGTGGTGGCTTCAACGACATCAACATCACCCCGCTGACCGACATCTTCCTGGTGCTGCTGATCATCTTCATGGTCACCAGCAGCGTGATCGTGAACTCGTCGAACGGGGCGAAGGCCGGGCTCAAGGTGAACCTGCCCCAGGGCGGCGCGGCCGACGTCGCGACCCAGGCGACCGATCTGTCGGTGGCGATCCTCACCGACGGGCGGCTGGTGCTGGGCGGCGACGTGGTCAACGCCGAAGAGCTGAAGAAGGCCTTCGAAGACGCCCGCGGCAAGAACCCTGACACGATGGTCATCGTCCAGGCCGACGAGGGCGTGACGCACGGCAAGGTGGTCGAGGTGATGGAGCTGGCGAAGAGCGCCGGGCTCGGTCAGCTGGCGATCGGCGTGCGCGACGGCGCGCAGAAGTAGCGAGCGTCAACGCGCCGGGCTGACGAAGTCGAAGATCGCGTCGGTCACCCCGGGCTGGTCCCAGAGATCGTTGTGGTGGCCGCCCTGCGCCGGGAAGAAGCGCGCCCCGACGATCGCCGTGGAGAGCGCCTGGCCCAGATCGAAGGGGACCACCTCGTCGTGGGTGCCGTGCACGATCAACGTGGGGATCTTCACGTCGGCCGCGCGGCTCCGGGAGTCGAGGACGTCGCGCATCAGCAGGCGCACCGGGAACATCGGCAGCACCCGCGCCCCGATGTCGGGCAGCGAGGTGTACGGCGAGAGCAGCACCAACCGCGTCCCCCACCCGCCCGCGGCCATGGCGACGGCGACCCCGGTGCCGACGCTCTGCCCTTCGAGCACGATCCGCGAGCGGTCGATCTTCATCACCGAGGTGAGGTGGGTGAGCGCGGCCTGCGCGGCGGCGAGGAGCGAGGTCTCGGTGGGCGCGCCGGGTGCCCCGGGGTAGCCCGGGTACTCGACGGCGGCGAACGAGACACCCCGCTCTGCCCACGCCTCGCCGAGCCACGCCAGGTGCGCGACCTGCTCGCCGTTGCCGTGAAAGTGCACCACCACCGGTCCGTCGCCCGGCGCCTCGCGCAGCAAGAGGTACGTCCCGCCGGGGACCTCGACGCGGCGCATGGTGCGCACGGGGGCGAGCGCGGTCGGCGCCGGAAACAGCAGCGTGCGCTGCAGGGCGAACAGCAACCCACACAGCCCCAGGTAACCGCCGATCAGGGTGACCAGCACCACGAGGGCCACGCGGCGAAGCCTCCTCACCACAGGAAAGGAACCAGCGCGCGACGCTCGGGCGGGTAGTCGGCGAACTTCTCGCGGTACCAGCGGTGATTGGCCAGCGCCCGCGGAGCGAGGTTGGCGAGCGTGAAGACCACGAAGGCCCAGCCCGCCAGCGTCTGGGCGGCGATCGCAAAGCCCGTCCACTCGATGATTTCACCGAAGTAGTTGGGCGCGCTGATCCACCCATACAGCCCGCCGTAGGGGATCTTGTAGCCGGTCTCGCCGGGCTTCCGCAGCGTGCGCAACACGTGGTCGCTGTGGAGGTTGATCGCGAAGCCGACGACGAACAGCGAGACCCCGACGACGAAGGGGAGATCGAAGGGCCGGTCGGTCAGGCCGAGCGCGTTCCCGCTGGTGTTGAGCAGGTTGAAGACGATCGCCATCACCACGGTCATCAGCGGCTGCTGCCGGTTCTCGTCGCGCATCAGCAGCGAGAAGACGAAGGTGCGCTGCGAGTAGTGGATGACCCACAGCACGCCCAGCGCCGTCACCAGGGGCGAGCCAAACTGGGGGTTCCTCAGCCAGAGCGCGACGAAGAGGAACAGCGAAGGGGACTCCATCACCACCCAGCCGAGCTTGGCGGGCACCATCGGGCCGAAGCCGGGGCGCGCGTGGCGGCCGTACGGAGCGGTGATGAAGAAGAGCACCGGGAAGACGACCGCCGCGGTGACGAGGACCACGTAAGGCGCCTGGATCGCGAACTGCTGCAGCCACGACATGGCGTCCAAGAGAAGACAAAGAGCCGGTCCCCACAAGGAGAACCGGCTCTCGAACGTCAGCGCGCGAGCGGCTGCCTAGAAAGTGCCGTAGGCCGCGTCACCGATCTGCATCGGCGTCTCGTCTTCGAGCATCGCCATCTCGGCGTGGCTCTTCGCCTGGGGCAGCACGTTGCGCGCGTACCACAGGGCCGAGTACCGCTTGCCCTCGTAGAAGGCGCGATCGGCGTGCTCGGCGGGGAGCTTGGCCAGCGCCTCGTCGGCCTTCACCCCGGCGTCGAGCAGCGTGTACGCGACGGCGAGCTGCGACATCGCCAGCAGGAACCGGTTGGCCACGAGGGGCACGAGATCGACCTTGCCCGACTGCGACCAACCCATCATGCCCATCGCCACGCCCACCACGGCCTCGGAGGCGGTCGCGAGGTAGGTGACCTCCTTGCCGAAGACCTTGTGGTTCTTGTGCGCCTCGACGAACGCCGCGATGTCCCCCATGAAGGCCTGGAAGTTCGCGCCGCCGTTCTGACCGAGCTTGCGGGCCACGAGATCCATCGCCTGGATGTGGTTGGTGCCCTCGTAGATGCTGAGGATCTTCGAGTCGCGGGTGTACTGCTCGACGGGCCAGTCCTTGAGGTAGCCGGCGCCGCCGTACACCTGCTGCGCGATGGCGCAGAGCCGGAACGACTCGTCGCTGCCGTAGGCCTTCACCAGCGGGGTGAGCAGATCGACCTGACCCATGTGGTACGCGGCCTTCTCGTCGTCCTTGCCGGCGAGCACGTGGTACTGGTCGCGGTGCGAGGCGAGCTTGACCACCAGCGAGCGGATGCCCTCGGTGGTCGCCTTCAGCTCGAGCAGCATGCGGCGGATGTCGGGGTGCTGGATGATCGCGACCCGGGGCGCCTTGGGGTCCTTGAACTGGGTGAAGTGCGAACCCTGCTTGCGGTCCTTCGCGTACTCCAGCGCGTTCAGGTACGCGCTCGAGGCCACCGCGAGCCCCTGGATGCCGACCGCGATGCGCGCGCCGTTCATCATGCGGAACATCTGCGGCATGCCCTGGTTCTCGGCGGTGCCGACCAGCTCGCCGACACAGTCGCCGTTCTCACCGAAGTTGAGGACACAGGTGCCCGAGCCGTTGATGCCCATCTTGTGCTCGATGGACGCGACCGCCACGTCGTTGCTGGCGCCCGACGAGCCGTCGGCGGTCACCTTGAGCCTCGGCACCATGAAGAGCGAGAGGCCCTTGGTCCCGGGGGGCGCGTTCTCAACGCGGGCGAGCACGAGGTGCACGATGTTCTCGGCGAGATCGTGATCGCCGCCGGAGATGAAGATCTTCGTGCCGCTGATCTTGTACGTGCCGTCGGGCTGCTTGAGCGCCCTGGTGCTGGCCGCGCCGACGTCGGAGCCGGCCTGCGACTCGGTGAGGCACATGGTGCCGCCCCACACGCCGTTGAACATCTTCTGCGCGTACTTCTTCTTCTGCGCGTCGGTGCCGCACTCGGCGATCACCTCGGCCGCGCCCCAGGCGAGGCTCGGGTACATGTTGAACGCGGTGTTGGCGCCGGAGGTGATCTCCTCGAGCACGGCGTAGAGCGCGAACGGCGCGCCCTGCCCGCCGAACTCGGTCGGCACGGCCATCATCTTGAGGCCGGCCTCGACGAGCTGCTTCCATGCGTCCTTGAAGCCCTTGGGCGCGATGA
>JBBRUE010000661.1:0-4471 GCA_038248085.1 Myxococcales bacterium
AGTGGCTCTACGTGATCGTCGGCCTGACCTTCTTGTCGGGCATCCTCGGCACTGGTCACCACTATTACTTCATCGGCACCCCGCGCTATTGGCTGCTCATCGGTGGCATCTTCAGCGCGCTCGAACCGCTGGCTTTCCTCGGCATGGCCGTCTACGCGTTCTCGATGGCGAAGAAGGGTGGCCGCACGCACCCCAACCGCGTCGCGCTGCTGTGGACGGTGGGCTGCGCGTTCATGAGCTTCGTCGGCGGCGGCTTCCTCGGCTTCGCCCACACCCTGCCGCAGGTGAACATGTACACGCACGGCACGCTGGTCACCGCGATGCACGGCCACATGGCCTTCTGGGGCGCGTACGCGATGTTGGTGCTGGGCATCATCACCTACGCGATGCCGTTGATGACCGGCCGCAAGCTGTACGACCACGTCACCGCCGGCTTCTCGTTCTGGACGATGAACGTGGGCATGACGGCGATGACCCTGGCCTTCGCGGTCGCGGGCGTGTCGCAGGTGGTGCTCGAGCGCCGCGCGGGCATGGACTTCCTGACGGTGCAGAAGGAGGTCGCGGTGCACTTCTGGGGGCTGATCATGGCCGCCACGCTGTTCACCACGGGCGCCACGGCGTTCATCTGGAACTTCATCCGCTACGGGTTCCCCAACGCGCCGCTGCTCGGTGGTGGCGCGCGCACGGTGACGCCGCCCGAGTCGATGCCGGCTCCGGCTGTTGCCGTCGCGAGGACCTGAACACCATGAGCGCCTGGTACCGGCCGGTCGGTGAAGAGGTGAACGTCTTCGAACGCGCTCACCAGCAACGACTGCCGGTGCTGCTCAAGGGCCCCACGGGCTGCGGGAAGTCGCGCTTCGTGGAGTTCATGGCCGAGAAGCTGAAGCGGCCGTTGATCACCGTGGCGTGCAACGACGAGACGAGCGCGGCGGACCTCGTGGGCCGCTGGCTGGTGCGCGGCGGAGACACCGTGTGGCAGGACGGGCCGGCCACGCGGGCGGTGAAGCAGGGCGGGGTGCTGTACCTGGACGAGGTCGCCGAGGCGCGGGAGGACGTGGTGGTGTTGCTCCACCCGTTGACCGATCACCGGCGGCAGTTGTTCGTCGACCGCAACGACGAGGTGCTGACCGCGCCGCCGGAGTTCATGGTCGTCGCGTCGTTCAACCCCGGCTACCGGAGGGGCCTCAAGGAACTCAAGCCTTCGACGCGGCAGCGGTTCGTGTCGATGCAGTTCGGGTACCCGCCGGAAGACGTGGAGGTCGAGGTGTTGGTGGGTGAGACCGGCCTCGACGCGAAGGTGGCGAAGCGGCTGGTCTCGTGGGCCGCCAAGGTGCGCGCGCAAGAATCGCTCGCGTTGACCGAGACGGTGTCGACGCGGTTGCTGGTGATGGCGGCGCGGTTGATCACCGGTGGGTTGCCTCCGCGGGTGGCGTGCCAGGCGACGTTGGTGCAGCCGTTGACCGATGATCCGCCGACCGCGCGCGCGCTGCAGGACCTGGTGGACTTGTGCTTCTGACCCCTGAGGTCGGCCCCTCACCCCGACTCCCCGCGGGCGCAGGGAGCGGTTCCCATGTCGTGGGATGAGGCGCTGTTCTCGGCGGCGTGGGACGGGGCGCGGCGGCTCCTCTCTCCGCGCGTCACCGGCGAGGTGCTCACCCGGCGCGTCGAGCTCACGCCCGAGCGCGAACGGCTCGAGGTGCTCGCGCGCCTGCTGTGCGGGGCGCCCGTCACCGTCACCCTGACCGACGAGCCCGGAGGCTTCAGCGGCGACGTCCTCTACCTCCCGCGGCACCTCGACTTCGCGCCGACCCGCGAGCTCAACGAGGCCGCGATGCTGGTGCGCGTCGCGTGGGTTTGCAGCGCGCGGGCCCTCGGCCTCGTCCGCCGCAGCCGCGCGGCGCCGCTGCTCGCCACTGCGCTCGCCGCTCCGCGCATCCGGGCGCGCCTGCTCGACGACTTCCCCACTCTCGCCGGGCTGCTCCCACGACTCGAGCGCGCGGTGGCCGAGGCCCGGCCGGCGCCTGGAGACGACCCCGCCGCCCAGGCCGTCGAAGCGACGGTGCGCCTCGCGCTGCGGGTCGAACCCGACGGCTCCATTCCCCTCGCTGCGTGGGCGTGGGCCGAGGCCGCGCTGGCGGGCGGCGCGTCACCACTTCCGCCGGCGTCGCGCCGGTGGCTGAAGGCCAAGCGCGTGCTCGGCTCGGTGCCGCTGTGGGGCGAGCTGCTGATGCCGCCGCCGCCGCCTCCGCGCGCGAAGGCGCCCGGTGGGGCCGAGGCGTCAGCGTCGCTCCCCGACGGGACCGAGAAGAAGAAGCGCGCGGTCACCAACCTCGAGCGCGTGCAGGAGCCCGACAACCAGCTCGCCGAGAACCCCCTCGTGCACAGCTTCGAGAAGGTGCACACGCTCGAGACGTACAAGGGCGGCAGCAAGCGCATCGACGGCGACGACGAGCTCGCGGCTCACCAGAAGGCGCTCGACGAGCTCGACCTCCGGCAGGTGGTGCGCAGTCACCAGCGCGCGCGGAGCCTCTACCGTGCCGACGTGCTCATCGACGGTGCGGTGGGCGATCTCGACGGTGAGCCTGACGCCCCCGCCGAGGCGCTCTACGACGAGTGGGACGAAGCGAAGCGGCAGTGGCGGCGCAACTGGTGCCGCCTCACCACCCGCGTCGTGCCGGTCGCGGCCGAGGCCGAGACGCAACTCAAGGCGCTGCGGGGGCGCATGGTGCGCACCACCACCGGGCTGCGCGCGGTCTTCGAGCAGCTCGAGGCCTCGCGGGCGTGGCGGCTCCGGCAGCAGAGCGGGCCCGACGTCGACATCGATGCGGTCGTCGCGCGCTACGGGGCGCTGCGGGCCGGGCACTGCGCCGAGCAGCGGCTCTATGCGGCGCGACGCCGGCACACGCGCGACACCGCGGTGCTGGTGTTGCTCGACGCGTCGTTGTCCACCGACGCCTACGTCGCCAACCGCCGCGTGCTCGACGTGGAAAAGGAAGCCGTCATCGCGCTCGGCGACGCGCTCGATGGGTTGTTCGACGAGGTGGCCGTGGCCGCGTTCTGCAGCCAGAGCCGGCGCGACTGCCGCTTCTACGTGGCCAAGGGCTTCGCGGAGTCGTGGGACGTCGGCGCCAAACGCGTGGTGAGCCTCGAGCCCGGCGGCTTCACCCGCATCGGCCCGGCCATCCGTCACGCGACGGCCGAGCTGCAGAAGTGCGGCGCGCGGCAGAAGCTGCTGCTGCTGGTCAGCGACGGGAAGCCGAGCGACGTGGACCGGTACGAGGGCCGCTACGGAGTCGCCGACGTGCACCGCGCAGTGCTCGACGCGCAGGCGGCCGGGGTGGTGACGCACGCGCTGGCGATGGACCCCGCGGCGAAGTCGTGGCTGCCGTCGATGTTCGGCCACGGCCGCGCCTCGGTGGTCAATCGCCCCGAGGAGCTGGTGACGGTTCTGGTGGCGGTCACCACCACGGCGCTGCGAGGCTGACGCAGCGCGGCCTGTGGGGGTCGAGCGTCAAGGAGGGGCCCAGGTGCCCGACATCAACCCGTGGACGTATTCGACGTCGTTGCCGTACCAGATGCCGCGAAGGTTGTTCCTGTCGGTCACCGACAGGCTGTTCCAGACGGAGTCTCCGCGCGTCACCGTCATGCCGGCCTCGGTGACGTAGCCGGTAATCATGCCGTTGCTGATGAGCCCCGAGATGTTGACGCCCGCCGGTGAGCCCATGTGAATTTCGCCGTTCGGGTAGACCCCGCCGGTGACGGGGTATTGCACTGCGCTGAAGATCGCGATCCACGAGGCGCTGGCGATGATCTGTCCCGTCGCGTCGATCTCGAAGTGGTACTGGCCGCTGAGCCAGATGCCGCCATCAGGGCTGCCACCACCGAGGACCGCGTTGTCGACCTGGTCGTCGCCCGTGATGGGGTGACCGGTGCGCAGCAGGGATGCATTTCGAGCGGCGATGCGCTGGTCGTGTGCAGGCATCCCGAACTGACCGTCGATGACACACGGGTAGAACGAAGAGGTCGAGTTGCAGGCCACAGTGACCGCTCGCGAAGCGATGTCGCCGAACCAGCGAACGCCATCGTGCACCATGCGCCAATCAGTCGTGTGTGTTCCGGCACCTGGCGCGATGAGCTCGATGGTGAACGTGTACTGCTGTCCCGGCGCAACGGTGTCGGTGGCGCCCAGCTCGATTCGGTTACCGCTGGTGAAGAACGGGTCTTGGTCGTCCACGGCGCCGAGGCGGTAGTTCCCTGCTGCGGTCCAGGTCGTGTCGCCCTCGTTGCGGACCGTCACGGTGATGGTCGCGTGCTGATTGCAGGCGAGCTGGGCGGGCAGCGAGTGAGAGACCACGACCGCATTGTCCAGTGAGCCGCCGGTCGCCGCGCCACCACCCGTCGCCGAGCCACCACCGGTCGCCGCCGAGCCACCACCCGTCGCCGCGCCACCACCGGTCGCCGAGCCACCACC
>JBBRUE010000662.1:0-4465 GCA_038248085.1 Myxococcales bacterium
CCTCTCGGAGCTCGACATCGTCCACGAAGACGACTGGATCATGGTCCTCAACAAGCCCTCGGGCATGGCCGCCCACACCGGCAGCGGCATCACCGGGGGCACCGTGGTCGACGTGGTGCGCGCCTACCTGGGCCCCAAGGCCGAGCGGAACGGGTTCTCGGCCAGCCCCGCCCACCGCCTCGATCGCGACACCTCGGGCATCATCGTGGTCGCCAAGCGCCGCCCGGCGATGGTGCACTTCACCGAGGTCTTCACCGAGCACAAGGCCAAGAAGCGGTACTACGTGCTGGTGAAGGGCAAGCTCCAGCAGCTGAGCGGGCTCATCGACATTCCCCTCTCGGAGCACCAGCAGACCGCCGAGTCGCGCGATCGCCGGGGGGTCAACATGCAGGAGGCCCGCACCCGCTACCAGGTGGTGTGTCAGAACAGCCACGCTGCGTTCGTGCAGTGCACGATTGAAACTGGCCGCACGCACCAGATTCGGCGACATTTCGCCGCGCTCGGTCACCCGGTGGCCGGCGACCCCAAGCACGGGGACTTCGCCTTCAACCGCGAAGTGAAGGCCAACTGGGGGCTCAAGCGGCTGTTTCTGCACTCCGCCCGCCTCGAGTTTCCGCACCCGGAAGATGGGCGGAAGATGGTGGTTGAAGCGAAGTTGCCAGAGGAACTCGTCGAGGTGCTCAAGCGTGCAGGTCTCGATGCCAAGCCCGCGGAGCACCTCGGATGAGTGAAGGGAAACTGCTGTTGGTCAACGTGCCGCAGAAGCGCTGGTGGAAGTTCCCGTTCAAGTTCTTCGGCTTCCTGGTGATGACCGGGCTGACCGCGGCGGTGGTCGTCTACGGCTTCGTGTCGTGGAAGTACGCCGCCGGGCTGCCCGACATCCCCAAGGTCGACGCGTACCGCCCGCCGATCCTCACCGAGGTCTACACGGTGGACGGCGTGCTGGCGGGCGAGTTCTACAACGAGCGCCGCAAGGTGGTGCCGTACGAGCGCATCCCCAAGCGGCTGGTGCAGGCCTTCATCGCCGCCGAAGACGCCGACTTCTTCGACCACTTCGGCATCGACGTCGTCGGCACCGGGCGCGCGGTCTTCAAGACGGTGATCAAGAAGGTCACCGGCAAGGGCAAGGTGCAGGGCGGCTCGACCATCACCCAGCAGACCGCCAAGGCCGTGCTGATCAGCGCCGAGGGCTACAAGGAGTCGACCGCCAAGACCATCAAGCGGAAGATCCGCGAGGCGTTGCTGGCCCGCCGCCTCGAGGGCGAGCTGACCAAGGAGGAGATCCTCTACCTCTACCTGAACAACGTGTACCTCGGGCACCACAGCTACGGCGTGCAGTCGGCCGCCGAGAACTACTACCGCAAAGACGTGAAGGACCTGACCCTCGCCGAGATGGCGTTGCTCGCCGGGTTGCCGCAGGCGCCGTCGAGCTATTCCCCCTTCAAGGACGCGGAGAAGGCCCGCAAGCGCCGCCAGTACGTGCTCGGGCAGATGAAGGAGAAGGGGATGATCACCCTGGCCGAGTTCGACGAGGCGTCGAAGGCCGAGGTGAACGTGTACCCGGTGGAAGACATCTTCCACCAGTTCGCCCCGTACTTCACCGAGGAGACCCGGAGCGACGTGGTCAACCACTACGGCAACAGCGCGATGCTCAACGACGGCCTCAAGGTCTACACCACCATGGACAGCGAGCGCCAGCGCGCCGCGCAGGAAGCCGTGCTCTCGGGCCTGCTCGCGGTCGACAAGCGCCAGGGCTACCGCGGGCCGGTGATGCAGCTCGCCACCAAGGCCGAGCAGGACAAGTTCATCGAGAAGTCGAAGAAGGTGATGGGCACCAGCGAGATCGAGCCCGGCCGGTACTACGTCGGCCTGGTCAGCGCGCTCTCGAAGGACCTGCTGACTGCCGACGTCACCATCGGGGGCAAGGTCGCGAAGCTCCCCGCGCTGGCGATGCGCTGGGCCCGCGAGGTGAACGGCGAGCGGTACTACCCCTCGGTGCTGATCAACAACGTCAAGCCGCTGAAGGTGGGCGACGTCATCCTCGTGCGCGCGGTGAAGGACAAGAAGGGCCTCACCGACGATCACGAAGCCTGGAGCGACACCCTCGCTGAGGCGGTCCCCGAGGGCGTGCCGCTGGTGCGCCTCGAGCAGGAGCCGGAGCCGCAGGCGGCGATCGTCTCCATCGACCCCAACCGCCAGTACCTCTCGGCGATGGTGGGCGGCTACGACTTCGACGCCAACGAGTTCAACCGCGCGTTCCAGGCGTGCCGGCAGCCGGGCTCGAGCTTCAAGCCGATCGTCTACTCGGGCGCGATCGAGAAGATGGGGTGGACCGAGGGCACCGTGATCGTCGACTCGCCCATCGTCTACGACGACCCGGAGAACCAGAACCGCTGGAAGCCGGCGAACTACGACGAGAGCTTCAAGGGCGAGGTGTTGCTCAAGGAGGCGCTGGTCAACTCGATGAACATCCCCGCGGTGAAGACCTTCATCGCGCTCGCGCGCTTCCTCGGCAACAAGAACGAGGTGATCGGCATCAAGGCGATCAACGACTACGCGCACTCGCTGGGCTTCTCTACGCCGCTCAACCCCGACTACTCGGCCGCGCTCGGCAGCTCATGCGTGTACCCGTACGAGCTGGTGCAGGTGTACGCGACGATCAACCGGCTGGGTCTGAAGAAGCCGACGTACTTCGTGCGGAAGATCGAAGACCGCTTCGGCCGCATGGTGGAAGACCACACCGCCTACGACGACCCGTGGGCCTCGCTGCAGGACCGCATCGCCTCGGGCTACGCGCGCTCGTACGAGCCCGGCGAGCAGGTGATGGCGCCCGAGACCGCGTACCTCGTCACCGACCTCATGCGCGGCGTGGTGCAGGGCGGCACCGGCGCGGCAGCCCAGCGGCTCGGCAAGCCCGCGGCCGGCAAGACGGGGACGACCAACGACAGCTTCGACGCGTGGTTCACCGCCTTCACCCGCGACCTCGTGACGAGCGCGTGGGTGGGCTACGACCTGAACCCGCACCCGCTGGGGAAGTACGAGACCGGCGGCCGCGCGGCGCTCCCCATCTGGCTGGCGTACATGACCCGGGCGCTCGAGGGCCGCAGCCAGCCCGAGTTCGCGCCGCCTCCGTCGCTGGCCCTGGTGCAGCGGCGCATCGACCGGAAGAGCGGCCGGCTGTCGTCGGGCGGCAAGAACTCGATGACCCTGTGGTTCAAGAGGGGCACCGAGCCGGAGGACAGTGAGCCGGAGAAGGGCTCCGTCGGGTCTGATTCGTTCCTGCAGGTGCCTTGAGGGCATGAAGGAGCGGCTGCGGGGGCGGGCCGCGAAGAACGGGCGCTCGATGGAGGCCGAGGTGCCCTGGGACGCCTGAGGTCGCTGGCGGTCCGCCCGACAACCGGGTACCCGTCCGCCCCCGATGTCCGCGTCACGTGAACCGTCCGAGCTGCGCGCGCTGTGGAAGCTGGCGCTCCCGCTCGCGCTCGCGCAGGCGGGACAGGCGCTCATGGGCCTGGTGGACACCGCGGTGCTGGGCCGGCTCTCGGCGGCGGCGCAGGCGGGTGCGGGCCTCGGCAACTCGTTGACCTTCACCTGCAGCTTCTTCGGCATGGGGGTGATGCTCGCCCTCGACCCGCTCGTCTCGCAGGCGATCGGTGCGGGGCAGCCAGGGCGCGCGCGCACGCACTACTGGCAGGGCGTGTGGCTGGCGTTGATCGTCAGCGTGGTGGTGATGCTTCCGGTCGCGGTGATTCCCTTCGCGCTCGAGCCCTTCGGGGTCACGCCGACCGTGGCCGAGGCGGCGCGCACGTACATGTGGTGGCGGCTCCCGGGCATCTCGGCGCTGATGCTGTTCGTCACCGCGCGCAGCTACCTCACCGGGGTCGGCCGGGTGGCGATCACCTTCTGGGCGATGGTGGTGGCGAACGTCGCCAACTTCGCGCTCGACGTGGGGCTGGTGTTCGGCGCGGGGTGGGGCGTGATGGGCGCGTCGGTCGCCACCGGCCTGTGTACCTGGCTCCAGTTCGGCGTGCTGCTCTTCGGCTTCGGGCCGAGCCCAGAGGGCACGCGGCGCCGCTTCGATCGCGTCGAGGTGCTGCGCGCGCTGCGCATCGGTACGCCGATCGGGATGCACTTCATCGCTGAGTCGGGCGTGTTCTCGCTCACGGGCCTGCTCTCGGGGCGCCTCGGGGAGACCGCCGCGGCCGCGCACCAGGTCGCGCTCAACTGGGCGAGCATCACCTTCTGCGTCGCGTCGGGCATCGGCAGCGCGGCCGCCACGCGGGTCGGGTGGAGCATCGGCCGCGGCGACACGCCGTCCGCGCGCCGAGCGGGCTTGACCGCGTTCTCCAGCGTCGCGGTGTTCATGGCGCTCGCGTCGGCGTCGATGGCGCGCGCCACCGAGAAGAGCAGCACGCGGTTGGGCTTCGGCTCGGTCGAGGTGAACCAGAACGACGACAGCGTCGAC
>JBBRUE010000663.1:0-4462 GCA_038248085.1 Myxococcales bacterium
CACGACTTGACCACCTCGCCGCTCGCGTCGAGTGCGGCTGGATTGGGCGACGGCGCTGCAGCGGACGTTTGGCATCGACGAGCATGGGGCTGGCCGGCTGTCGCGCGAGGCAGGGCTCAGCGCGTGCGCCGCGGGGGCGGGCGAGCCGCAGGCCTGGCTGCCGGCCTGGCGGGGGCCTTTGCCCGGGCCGCGGGACGGCCGGCCCGCAAGCCCGCCGCATTCATCAGGGTCTCGATCTCCTCGTCGTCGAGGCCCCGGTCCTCGAGGCGTTGCCGAATGGCCGGGGCCTTGAGCCCCCGCTTCACCAGGCCGCGCACGAGCTCGTACGGCGTCTCCTCCAGCTCACCTTGGTCCTCCTCTTCCCCGGTCGGTGGTTCCTCGACGGCGAGCCCGTCCTCGTCGGGAAAGTCGAAGCGCTCCTTCTCCGCGCCCCAGCAGACCCAGAGCGCGAAGATCCCGAACGCAGTCCCGAGCGGGAAATTGAAGAGGGCGATCACCGCGATCACCGTCTGCAGCGTGCGCCCCTGGCCCTTCTCGACGCTGAGCCCGAGGTACGCGTGGGGCGCAGCGAGGAGCAGCAGCAGCAGCGCGATGACCGCCCCGGCCTGGATGGGGATGGGGAAGACCAGCATCACCAGCGTCGCGACGGAGCCGTACAGCGCCACCATCGCCCAATTCAGTGTCGAGAGCATGCTGAGCATGCGGCATCCTCGCCCCGACGGTCTGCGGGGGCAATCAGCAGCGGGGGTCAGCCCCAGCCGCAACGTCGGCGTCGCCCCGACCGCAGAAGTAGCAGCCCGACGGCGCCTTGCCTGTGCAGGCCGCGGCACGTTGAGCAGGGCGCTGCACAGCGGCAAGCCACCGAACCACTCCACATTGCTGGGACCGGGCGTTGTCGTCCGGCTTGCACAGGGTCGTTGCTCCGCGTGCGCGGAACTGGTCCCGCACTGCTCACCCCGAGGCCCCACGTGACCCGACTCCTCTGCAGCAGTGCCCTCCTCCTCTCCGCCCTCGCGTGGAGCGCCGAGCCCGACGTCTTCCCCTGGAACGGCGCGGTGACGCTCACCGACCCGAAGGGCCAGAAGCTCACCTGGACGGTGGAGCGCATCGACGGCGAAGTGCACATCACCGGTACGCACCCGAAGTGGCAGGTCGAGCACCACGCGAAGCCTGACGGCACGCCGCTGACCACGGTGAAGAAGGCCGGGGGCAACACCACGCGCGTCACCTATTCCGCGACCGGGGCCGTGGTGGAGCGCACCGACGCCAGGGGCAAGACGAGCTCGGCCACGGTGAAGGAGAAGCACCTGTGGGACGGCGACACCCTCGACGCGCGGCTCGCCGGCACCACGTGGACCGCCGGGAAGAAGGTGCAGATGCGCATCGTCGCCATCGACGAGGCCGACGGGAGCACCTACCCCATGGTGGCCGAGTACGTGGGCGCCGAGAGCTGCGGCGGCGTGCCGTGTCACCACGTGCACCTCGCCCTCGACGACTTCCGGCGGATGTTCGCCCCGTCCTTCGAGTACCGCTACGCCACCAGCCCCGGCGCGAAGTACCTGCAACACGACGGCGACGACCTGACCTTTACCGCCCGCTGAGGCACTCCCTGTCCTGTGCGCTCGGTGGTGTGCCGGCGCCTGCACACCGAGCGCGTGTCTTCCGAGCGGAACCGACGTGGCCTCAACCCTGCACAGAGACTCCCCATGACCTCAGACACCTCGACGAAGACTTCCCAGGCGCTCTCCGGCAAGACCAGCCCCTACCGCTGGGTGGTGCTCGGCCTCTTCATGCTGGTCGCCGGCTTGAGCCAGGCGCTGTGGCTCAACTTCGCGCCGCTGCTGACCACCGTAGAGACGAAGTACGGGGTGAGCGAGGGCGTCGCTTCGCTGCTGCTGCTCGTCTTCCCGCTCGTCTACGTGCTGCTCTCGGTGCCGGCCGGCATGCTCACCGACCGCAAGGGGTACAAGTTCGCCATCGGCCTCGGCGCGGTGCTGATGGCTTCCTTCTCGTTGCTGCGCATCAGCGACGGGAACTTCTGGGTGCTGCTCATCGCGCAGACGGGCATCGCCATCGGCCAGCCCTTCGCCGTCAACGGCATCTCGAAGCTGGTGGGTGACTGGTTCACGCCCGAGCACAGCGCCATCGCCACCGGGCTGGGCACCATGGGCATGTTCCTCGGCATGGCGACCGGCATGGCCGCGACGCCCCCGATGGTCGAGAGCCTCGGCTACCGGGGCGCGATGATCGCCTTCGCCGCCATCTCGGTCGCCATCTGCCTCGCCTTCCTGCTGCTGGCGCGGAACAACCCCGACACCGACCCCGAGACGCAGCACACGTCGGCGGCGGTGCCGGCCCCCTCGATGCTGTCGCTGCTGAAGAACGGGAAGCTGCTGCTGCTCTTCGTCGTCGCGTTCCTCGGCCTGGGCTTCTTCAACGGGCTGACCACGTGGCTCGAGCCCATCCTCGCGCCCAACGGGTTCGACGCGGTGAAGGCGGGCATCGTGGGCGGGGTGTTGATCGTCGGGGGCATCTTCGGGGCGGTGGTGGTGCCGGCGCTCTCCGACAAGTTCCAGATGCGCAAGCCGTTCCTCATCGGGAGCGTCGCGCTGTCGCTGGCGGTGATGCCCGCGGTGTGCACGTCGCACAGCGAGCGCGTGGTGATGATCAGCTCCTTCGCGCTGGGCTTCTTCTTCCTGCCGGCGTTCGCGCTGCTGCTCGACATGTGCGCGACCGTCGCCGGTGAGGCCGCGGCCGGGAGCGCCACCGGGTTGCTGATGCTCTTCGGCAACGGCGGCGGGGTGGTCATCATCATCGCCATGGGCCTGGTGAAGGGCGACGCGCCGACGTTCGAGCGCGCGGTGTACCTGCTCTACGCGGTGGTCGGCGTGGCCATCGTGCTCGCGCTGGGCGTCACCGAGACGATGGTGCGCAAGCCGGTCGCCGCCGTCGCGACGGCGTAGGCGTTCGGGCGTGGTGCGTGAGAACAGCCAGAACTGAACCGAGCCCCCATCGTCATCGCTGAGCGCCTGAGTCACGGTGCGTGGCGTGCAAGGCGGCCGTCATTCGGCGCGTGGCGTGAGTCAGTCGCAGCAGGCCACCGGGCGGAGCTCCGCGCACCCACCGTTGGTGCCGCTCACCGACGTACTCTTGTACCTCCCGAGGGTGGACACGATCTGTCCCGCGAGCACGTTCCCCAGGGAATTGGTCGCGGAGTTGCTCGAAACGGTCCACGCGCCGCAGGTGTTGGTGTCTGCGGTGTCGGCCAGGCCCTGGCGGAAGAAGCGCGAGGAGGTCGCAGCCTCGCCGAGGTCGACCCACGCGCCGAGCGCAGGCGGTGCCACCGCGACGGACGCCTGGTCGAACTCCCAGGTGGTGCAGAAGTGGCTGCCGGTGAAGGCCGCGCCGCAGGTGGCGTTGGCGCCGGTGCGCGCGCCGAGATTGCCGGTGTACGTCTGCGGCGTGTAGCCACGGAAGCGCACCGAGGTGCCGCCCCGGCAGCACGCCACGGGGCGGAGCTCGCCGCAGCCCCCGTTGCTACCGCTCACCGAGGAGCTCTTGAAGCGGCTGAGCGACGAGACGATCTGTCCCGCGAGCACGTTCCCCAGCGAGTTGGTCGCGGAGTTGCTCGACACAGTCCACGCCCCGCAGGTGTTGGTGTCGGCGGTGTCGGCCAGGTTCTGGCGGAAGAAGCGCGACGAGGTCGCCGCCTCACCCAGGTCGACCCACGCCCCGAGCGCCGGGATGGTCGTCCCCACCGCGGCCTGGTCGAACTCCCAGGTGGTGCAGAAGTGGCTGTTGGTGAAGGCGACGCTGCAGGTCGCGTTCGCGCCGAAGCGCGCGCCGAGGTTGCCGGTGTACGTCTGCGAGGTGAGGCCCGCGAAGGTGACCGCGGGCACCCCACCGTCCCCGGTGCTGCCGGTGGAGCCCCCCGTCGCGCCCGGGGCTCCGTTGCACGCGTAGGCGATCGCCGCCCCCGCCGTGAACTGGGAGCCACCGTAGGGACAGGTGCCGTTGCCTGCTGGGAGCTGGGTGACCAGCACTGACGCACCCGCGCTTCCCGTTGCGCCGGTGGGTCCGCTTGCGCCGGTCAGTCCCGCTGCGCCGGTCAGTCCCGTTGCGCCGGTCAGCCCCGTTGCGCCGGTCGGTCCGGTTGCGCCGGTCGGTCCGGTTGCACCGGTCGGTCCCGTTGCGCCGGTCGGTCCGGTTGCGCCGGGCGGTCCGGTTGCGCCGGTCGGTCCCGTTGCGCCGGTCGGCCCCGCGACGCCCTGCGCTCCATTGCAGAGGAGTGACGTGCCTCCGTCCACCGCGGTGATGCGGAGTCCTCCGCCCGCACAGCCCGCGTCCGGCGCGACGGCCGTCACTGAGACCGAGCCACCGGGCAGGCCCGCCGGCCCCATCACGCCCATGGGGCCGGTCATGCCCGTTGAGCCCGTGCACACCACCGCGCTGCCGCCATCGA
>JBBRUE010000664.1:0-4461 GCA_038248085.1 Myxococcales bacterium
GCACATCAAGGCCATCAAGAGCTTCGGCCTCACGCCGATCATCTCGCTCAACGTCTTCGCCCAGGACACCGAGGAAGAGCTCAAGCTCGTCGAGACCCTCGCCCGCACCGAGAACGTCGGAGTGGCGCGCAACAGCGGCTACCTCCAGGGAGGCGAAGGCGCCGAGGCGATCGCCGCCCTCGTCGAGCAGGCTCTGAAGAAGCCGGCCACCGCGCCGCGCTTCAGCTACGAGCTCAGCGAGCCCTTCGAGGCGAAGGTCAACCACATCGCCAGGAAGGTCTACGGCGCGAAGGGCGCGGAGCTCACCGCCGGCGCCCACAAGGACCTCGAGCGGCTGCGCGCCTGGGGCCTGGGCGATCTCCCGGTGTGCATCGCCAAGACGCACCTCTCGCTGTCCGACGACCCCGCCAAGCAGGGCGCGCCGACGGACTTCGTGGTCACCGTTCGCCACGTGCGCCCCTCGGCCGGCGCCGGGTTCCTCCTCGCGCTGTCAGGCGAGATCCTCACCATGCCGGGACTCCCAAAGGTTCCGGCGGCTTACAATCTCGACCTCACCGAGAGCGGTGAAGTGGTCGGCGTGCAGTGAAGCCGATGTAAGCCTGCAAAAGCCTTCAGAAAATCCCGTTGACTCTGTGAAGTGCGATCCCTAGAAGAACCACGCTTCTTTCTCTTCCAGGGACTCCATCACGTGAGCACATTCGCGCTCGATCAGATCCAGGCGCAGATCCCCCAGGCCCTCGTCGAACGGTACAAGGACCGCGCAGGCGATGCGTGGGGCGTCATCGCCCGCGAGCACATCGTGGAGGTCGCGACGCTCCTCAAAGAGAAGCTCGGCTTCCGGCTCTTCATCTCGATGGACGCGGTCGATCGCCTCCACCTCGAGCCCCACGAGCAGGACCCGCGCTTCGAGGTGCTGTACTTCCTCAAGAACATCGAGCGGAACGAGCACGCGCGGATCAAGGTGCGCGTGAACGAAGACCAGGAGATCCCCACGATCATGAAGGTCTACCAGGGGGCGCAGTGGGGCGAGCGCTTCGTGTGGGACTTCTACGGGGTGGTCTTCACCGGCGGCATCAAGCGCCGCATGCTGATGTACGAAGAGTTCGTCGGGCACGCGCTGCGCAAGGACTACCCGCTGCGCGGCCGCCAGAACCTGATCCCCGAGCGTCCGATCCAGGACATCTTCCGCGGGCCCGGCACCAACGGCGTGCAGGACTGATCGCCCTCCCCTTCTCTGCTTTCACTTCGAGGAACGCACATGGCCAACGCCGGTGACGAATACGACCCGACTCCGAGCGAAGACGAGCTCGAGGCGCATCTCCAGACGCGCAACATGGTGATCAACCTGGGGCCGTCGCACCCGGCGACGCACGGCACCGTGCGGCTCAAGATCGAGCTCGACGGCGAGACCATCGTGAAGATGGACACCGAGATCGGGTTCCTCCACCGCGGCTTCCAGAAGAGCTGCGAGAACGTGACCTGGACGCAGGTGCTCCCGTACACCGATCGCCTCGACTACGTGGCGTCGGTGCAGAACAACTTCGGCTACCTCTCGGCCGTCGAGGCGCTGATCGGCATCGAGATCCCCGAGCGCGCGCAGTACATCCGGGTGATCGCCTCCGAGCTGCACCGCATCGCCAGCCACCTCACCACCGCCGGCGCGCTCTCGCTCGAACTGGGCGGCTTCGGCGCCTTCCTCTACGCCCTCGAGGCCCGCGAGCTGATCATCGACCGCATCACCGAGCTGACCGGTGCGCGGTTGACCACCAGCTACGGCCGCATCGGCGGCTTGAACCGCGACCTGCCCGACGGCTGGACGGACAAGGTGCTCCGCAGCTGCGTCAAGATCGAAGAGCTGGCGGGCGAGGTCGATGGCCTGCTGACCCGCAACCGCATCTTCACCGATCGCACGCGCGGCACCGGCATCATCACCAGGGACGACGCGCTCGACTTCGGCTTCACCGGCCCGTGCCTGCGCGCCTGCGGCGTGAGCTACGACATCCGCAAGGCCAAGCCGTACTGGGTCTACGACAAGCTCGACTTCGAGGTGCCGGTCGGCGTCAACGGCGACAACTTCGATCGCTACTACATGCGGGTCCTCGAGATCGCGCAGTCGCTCAAGATGATCCGCCAGGCCATCGCGATGCTGCCGCAGGGCCCGGTGCTGATCGACGACTGGCGCATCGCGCTGCCGCCCAAAGAGAACGTCTACAACTCCATCGAGGGCGTGATCGCCCACTTCAAGCTGGTGATGGAAGGCGTGCCGGTGCCCCCGGGCGAGGTCTACCACTCGACCGAGTCGCCCAACGGCGAGCTCGGCTGGTACCTGCGCAGCGACGGCTCGGGCCGGCCCTACAAGTGCCACGTGCGCGCGCCGGGCTTCCAGCTCCTCAGCGGGCTGGGCCGCATGTGCGAAGGGCGCATGCTCGCCGACCTGATTCCCACCTTTGACACCATCAACATGATTGGCGGGGAGGTCGAGCAGTGAGCGACGAGAAGAAGGTCGAAGCCCCGAAGCCCGCGCCGCCCCCGGGCCCGCCGCCCCCGAAGAACCCGGGGTTCGTGACGTTCACGGTCGACGGCAAAGAAGTGGTCGCCAAGGCCGGTACCAACATGATCGACGCCGCGAAGGCGGTGGGCGTCGACATCCCCTACTACTGCTACCACCCCCGGCTCACCGTCGCGGCCAACTGCCGCATGTGCATGGTCGAGTCGTCGGCGGCGCCTCCGGGCAAGCTGGTGCCAGCGTGCCAGACCGGCATCGGCGAGGGCGTGGTCATCAAGACCGACACCGAGAAGGTGCGCGGCCAGCAGAAGATGGTGATGGAGTTCCTGCTCCTCAACCACCCGGTCGACTGCTCGATCTGCGACCAGGCCGGCGAGTGCAAGCTGCAGGACTACTACATGAAGTACGACTTCGAGCCGACGCGGCTCGAGGGCGCGAAGATCATGCGCAACAAGCGCAAGAAGCTCAACGAGCTGGTGGTGCTCGACCAGGAGCGCTGCATCCTCTGCACGCGCTGCGTGCGCTTCATGAGCGAAGTGGCGAAGGCCCCGCAGCTCGGCGTGTTCGGCCGCGGCTCGCACGAGGTGGTCGACATCTCGCCGGCGTACGGGAAGCTCGAGTCGAACTACTCGGGCAACATCGTCGACCTCTGCCCGGTCGGCGCGCTGCTCAACACCGACTTCCGGTTCCGCGCGCGCGCGTGGTTCCTCTCGGCGTCTCCGTCGGTGTGCGCCGGCTGCTCGCGCGGCTGCAACATCTACGCGGACTTCATGGGCCAGGACACCTACCGCTTCCGCCCGCGAGAGAACGAGCAGGTCAACAAGAGCTGGATGTGTGACACCGGCCGGCTCTCGTACAAGACGCTCAACAAGCACCGGGTGCTGCAGAACGGCCTGGGGCGCGGCGCCGACGTGAAGGACGTCTCGCGCGACGAGGCGCTGAAGACGGCGATCGAGAAGCTGAAGGCGAACGCCGGCAAGGTGGCCTTCATGGCCTCGCCGGTCGCCTCGAACGAAGACCTGCTCGCCGGCCTCGCGTTCGCGCGCGACGTGCTCAAGCTCAAGGCGATCTACGCCTCGGGCCGGGCCGCCGGTGCCGCCGACGACTTCCTCGTCACCGCGGACAAGAACCCCAACCGCAAGGGCCTCGAGGCCATCGCGAAGGCGTTCGGCCTCGAGCTCAAGGGCTTCGCCGAGCTGACCCAGGCGATGGACCTCGGCCAGGTGACGGCGCTCTTCGGCCTCGGCGCCGAAGTGCCCGAGAGCGACGAGGTCTTCGCGGCCCGCGCGCTGAAGCTCGAGTTGTTCGTCGTCACCGCCACCAACGAGTCGAAGGTGACGGAGGCCGCGCACGTGGCGCTCGCCGCCTCGACGCACGTCGAAGACGAGGGCACCTTCACCCAGGTCGACGGCCTCGTGCAGCGCTTCCGCCGCGCGTACCCGCCCCGCGGTGACTCGCAGCCGAACTGGAAGTGGGCGGTCGATCTCGCCCGCGGCCTGGGCCTCGAGATGAAGGCCACCTCGTCACGCGAGATCTTCAAGCAGCTGGCGCCGACGGTGCCGGAGCTCGCGTCCTTCGAGTGGGACAAGAAGGCCCCGATGAACCAGAAGCGCCCGGGCATCAGCACGATGGCGTCCGGCGCCGACGGTCGCCCGCCGGGCTGGCGTGAGCAGGGTGTCCCCAACCTTCGCGGTCTCACCCTTCCCCAGGGAACCTGATCATGCGTCTCGGATTCGTCTTCGTCTCGGCAATGCTGATCATCGGCGGCTTCTTCAGCCTCATGGCTGCCGCCTACCTGCTCGCCGGCTTCCTCGAGGGCGTCGGCATCGACCACCTCCAGGTGCACGGGCTCGGCAGCCTCGGGGTCATCGCGGTGGTGATGCTCGGCGGCGTGATGGTGCTCTCGACGCTGCTCACCATGGCCGAGCGCAAGTGGTCGGCGCTCATCCAGAACC
>JBBRUE010000665.1:0-4457 GCA_038248085.1 Myxococcales bacterium
ACGCGCACGCCGCGGGTGACGCGCGGGTGGCGCTCGCGCGCGCCTCGGACTTCTACGGGCCGGGCATCACCTTGACCGGCATCTTCGGCGCCCGCTTCTACGGCCGCGCGCTGAAGGGGCAGGGCGCAGAATGTTTCGGCCCTCCGGCGCTGTCGCACTCGTACTCCTACGGGGGCGACGTCGCCGAGGGGCTGATCACCCTGGCGAAGTCGACGCAGGCGTGGGGCGGCGTGTGGCACCTGCCGGTGGCTCCCGCCGAGGCGACGCGCGACGTGGCGGCCCGCTTCGGCCGGGAGCTCGGGTTCGAGCTGGGGACGAGCCGCGTGCCCGGCTTCGTGCTGCAGGTGATGGCGCTCTTCACGCCGGCGGTGAAGGAGTTGCTCGAGATGCGCTACCAGTGGGAGGTGCCCTTCGTGCTCGACGACGCGAAGTTCCGGGCGGCGTTCGGCACGAAGGCGACGTCGCTGGACGACGGCGTTCGCGCGACGGTGAAGTGGATGAAGGAGACGCTGAAGAAGTAGGGCTCACCCGAGCGCGCGCTTGAGGTCGGTTGATGGGCCAGGAGCGCTGAGAGGTGACACCTCGTGACGTCATCGGGCACAATCGACCGATGCGCTCGCTCCTGGCCCGGATGCTCTTGATCGGCGGCAGTGTCTTGATCAGCTCGGGTTGTGAAGGGCTCGTGACTGGGATGGACGGAGGGGACACCGGGACGGGCGGCGGCAGCACCGCGACGGGAGGCGGCGACGCGACCGGCGGAGGCGCCACTGGGACCGGAGGCGGCACCGCGACGGGAGGTGGCACCGCGACGGGAGGCGGCACCGCGACGGGAGGTGGCACCGCGACGGGAGGTGGCACCGCGACGGGAGGTGGCACCGCGACGGGAGGCGGCACCGCCACGGGAGGCGGCACCGCCACGGGAGGCGGCACCACGACGGGTGGTGGTTCGGGGACCTTCGACGGAGGGACCTTCGCGGATGGCGGCACCTACGGCGTCCCGGTGAACGGCTACCCGACGTGGCGGGAGCGCGCGATCCTCGTGTTGACCAACGCGGTGCGCCTGTCCCCCACGGCGTACAAGCAGTCGACGGTCTACGCGGCGAAGACGCCCACGCTGAACACGGCGACGGTGCTCGGCACGACCTACCCTGCGCGCAACCCGGTCTTCAGCCAGGTCGACCTCAATCACTCCGCGCGCCAGCACTCGGAGGAAATGGCGGCGTTCAATTACTTCGCCCACAACTCCCTCGACGGAGGCAGCGCGCAGGCGCGCATCCAGTCCTACTATTCACTCTCTGGAACCTACGGCGAGGACATCGCCGCGGGGAACCTCGACCCCATCGCCACGATGCACCAGTGGCTGTGCGACCAGAGCGGCGCGGCCTGCTGCGACGACGGCGCGACCTGCGACGGCCATCGCCGCAACATCATGAGCGGCAACTTTCGCGCGATGGGTTCGGGCTACGGCTACGCGGCGACATCGACCTACAAGCACTACTGGACGCAGGACTTCGGGGGCATCGCGAACCCGCCTGCGCCTCCGCTGGTCGACGGGGCCCACCTCCTCATCGGCACCACGCAGACGCGCTTCCTGGCGAACTTCTCGGCCGCCGCCGCGGCGCAGGGCGTGTGGCTGGTGCTCGCCGACGTGCCCCAGGGCATGGCGGTGGATCTCGGCACCGCGACGAAGGGCACGTGGTTCGTGGTCACGCCGCGGGGGACCGGCTGCCGCCCGTACTACTTCGTCGCCACCGATGCGGCGGGGCTCACCTGGCGCTACCCCGCGACGGGCCAGTTCCAGACGACCGGCGAAGCGACCTGCACCCAGGAATGGACGCCCTGACGGCCCTCATCGCGCTGCAGGTGTCGGCCGATTGACTGACTGAGGCGTCATAGATAATTCGAGAGCTGCATCGCGCTCAGTTCGCCGAGCGGCTGCGCCCCTTCGGTGCCACCGGGGGAAACGCGCGCAGGAATGCCTCGACCTGGGTCTCGAGCAGCTTCGGCACGTCGAGCGGCCGGCACTTCACGCCCGAGAGGCTGTCCTGGTGAAGGAGCGCCAGCACGACCGGCGAGAGGAATAACAACGACGCGTGGCGCAGGTCTTCGATCTGCAGATCGCCGCGCTCGACGTGTTGCCTGAGCAGCGACTCGCCGGTCTGCAGCAACGGCTCGAGCACGTGGTTGACGAAGCTCGGCCCGACCGCGTGGTGTCCGAGGCCGACCGCGAGCGTCGAGGCGTACATCTTTCCTACGCCGTGCTTGAACCACGCCAGCTGCAGCCCCTTGAGGAACTGCAGCAGCGACCGTGGCACGTCGCCGAACACCGGCCGGACCGCCATCGCCAGGTACGGCGCGGCCTCGGCGCGCAGCCCTTCCATCACCGCCTGCAGCAAGCCGTCGCGATCTCCGAAGTAGTGCCGCAGGGTGGCGACCGAGGTGCTGGCATGCTCGGCGAGCTCGCGCAGCGAGGCGTTGACCCCGCCGTCGAGCTGGAGTGCGGCCCCGGCCTTGCGCGCCAGTGCTGCCCGCTGCTCGTCGTACCTCGCGTTGCGGCTGCCCTTCGTGCGCGCCATGGCTCTCTTATAAAACAGCACATATCAGCTACGCAATTGAACTTCGGTTCATCAAGCCGTTGCACCCGAGCAGTGGGGCGCTTATTGGTCCGACCAATCGTGAGAATCAAAGCCCAGATGGTGGTGATGCTGCTGGCCGGGAGCGCGGGGGCGCAACCCCTCGAGGCCTTCCTGAGCGCTTCCGCGCGCGCGAACCTCGACGCCCGCACCGGGGCCCAGGCGCGCGAGCGGGCTGAGGCCGAGTTCGGCCAGGCCTGGGGCGCGCTGCTGCCGAGCCTCACCGCGAGCGGCGGGTGGACGCACAACCAGTACGAGGCGGTCGTCACCATCCCCACCGGGGCGACCACGTCGGACAAGATCGTCATCACCCCCTTCGACCAACTCGACGCGACGCTCAAGGCGGAGCTCCCGCTGGTCGACGCAGCCCGCTGGCTCAAGACGTCCGCCGCCTCGGCTTCTGCTGACGCCGCCCGGCGCCGCGAAGACTCCACCCGCGAGCAGGTGCACCGCCAGGTGGTCTCGGCCTTCTATTCGTACCTCGCCGCCCGCGCGGTGTTCGAGTCGGCGCAGCGCTCGCTCGCCCTCGCCCAGGCGCAGCTCGAGGTGACCCGGGCCCGCGCAACGGCGGGGGTGGCCAACGAGCTCGAGCTGATGCGTGGTGGGGCCGAGGTCGCGCGCAACCAGCAGCTCGTCGCCGACGCGGAGTCGCTGGTCGCCATCGGGGGCCGAACGCTCGAGACCCTGAGCGGCCTTTCACCGGGCGAGGTCCCTGCGCTGCCAGCCGACGATCTGCACCCGGCGCCTCCGCTCGAGTCGCTCGAGCCCGGCGTGGGCGGGCTGCCCGTCGTGCAGGCCGCGGAGGCCGACGTCAGCGCGGCCAACCGCACCACCACCGCGGCCACCCTGGCCGTCATCCCCAGCATCAACGCGCAGTTCACCCAGCGCTTCACCAACGCCACCGGCTTCCAGGGCGCCAACGCGCTCTACAACGCGGGGGTCACCTTCAACTGGCGGCTCGACGTGCCGGCGGTGCAGGCGATGCGCGGCCAGCGCGCCGTTCAGGAGACGGCGCTCATCGCCGCCGAACGCACCCGGCGCCAGGCGGCCGACCAGCTCCACGCCGATTGGCACAAGACGAAGGCGGCGCTCAAGAAGGTGCAGGCCGCGCGCGCGCAGGTGACGGCCGCCCGCCGCGCCTCGGCGTTGACCCACGAGCGCTCGGCGGCCGGGGTCGCCACCCAGCTCGACGTCATCCAGTCCGAGCGTGACCTGTTCTCTGCCGAGGTCTCCGACATCCAGGCGAGCGCCGAGCTGGCCTCGGCCCGGGCCCTGCTCGCGCTCTCGGCCGGCCAGGGCATGGAGGCGGCGCGATGATGCAGGCCCAGCCCATTCGCACGCGGCCCGGCCACCTCAAGCGGTGGCAGACGCTCGGGGCGATCGGCGTGCGCATGATGTTCTTCGACCGGCTCAAGCTCGCCGGCACGATCTTCGGCGTGGTGTTCGCGGTGGTGCTCGGCAACTTCCAGGTCGGCACCTTCCTCGCGCTGCTCAACAAGAACCGCATGTTCGTGGAGAACGCGCAGGCCGACCTGTGGATCACCCCGCCGGGGACGCGGCAGTTTCAGGGCGGTTCCCCGCTCAACGACGCACAGCTCAACCGGGCGCGCACGGTGGCCGGCGTGGCGTGGGCCGAGCCGCTGCTGGTGCAGACGGCGAACCTCAAGCTCCCCAACGGCGGCAGCGAGCCGGTGTCGCTGGTGGGCACGCGGGCTCCGCGCTTCGCCGGCGGGCCGTGGAACCTGGTGGTGGGGAACACCGACGCGCTGCTCCAGCCCGACGCGGTCATCTTCGAGGACGCCGAGCGCGAGAAGTTCGGAGGCC
>JBBRUE010000666.1:0-4451 GCA_038248085.1 Myxococcales bacterium
CGTGCCCGTGGCGTGCAACCGCGCCACCGCCGACTTGATCATCTCGTCGCCGCTGATCGGGTTGGATACGTACGCCGGCTGCCGGAGTTCGGGGGACACCAGCGGCGCCTGGACGCCCCGGGGCTGGCACGCCTGGAGGTGATCGACACCGGAATCGGCCTCACCGCCGAGGTCTCGCAGCGAATGTTCGACCCCTTCTTCACCACCCGGGGCGTCGGCCAGGGAATGGGCCTGGGGCTGCCGGTGGCCCATTCCATCGTCACCGCGCACCGGGGAACCATCGTCGGTACGGGGACCCCGGGGTCGGGGAGCACCTTCACGGTGGTGTTGCCGGCCGCGGGCGAGGCTTCAATCCAGGCCAACCCGCAAGGTCGGTGACGGCGACGGCGAGGTTGAGGGCCCAGGACACGCCCAGCAGCACGTCCGGCGATCGCGTGGGTGTCGGTCGCGTGGTACTTCCATTCACACTTCGAGTTGCGCCTGGACAACGTGCTCCGGCGCTCCGACGCGGCGGCGCCACCGTCGTACTCACTCGTCGCCCAACTCCACGTGTACCTGTGAAGCGACTCATCCTGACGTTGAGCGCGTTGGTGGGAGGCCTGGCGCTGGCCGACGGTGACGCTGCGAAGGGCAAGCCCCTCTACAAGCAACCGACCCCGCGACCGCCGCGCGCCTGACGCCTGACGCCTGAATGGGTGACGCGAATCGTGAAGGAAGGTGGCGCAGCTCAGGGCAAATCGCCGGTGATGCCGCCGCTGGGAGCCACCCTCACAGACGATCAACTCGCAGACCTGACCGCCTGGGTCCTCACGTTGGGACCCGTCAGCGCGGCCCGGTAGCAGCCCCGGGACGAGACCCGCGCGTCGACGACTCGGTCAGGGCAGTCCGGCGACGATCTTCTCCGAGACGTCCCACAGCTTCGTCGCCAGTGCCGCGTCGTCGCCATCGGCGCGCGACTTCGCGACGTTGCAGTCGGCGAAGTACTGACCCGAGACGGTCGCCAGCGACGGGTTGGTCGCGACGTACACCTCGGTCGCCGCGCCCTGGGGCACGGTCTTGAGCACCAGCGGGCCGAAGAGCCCGAAGAAGAAGCCCATCACCGGGTTCATGTGGCGCCCCAGGTTGGTCTGGATGACGCCGGGGTGGACCGCGTTGGCGGTCTTCTTCGTGCCCGCGAAGCGGCGCGAGAGCTCCTTGGCGAAGAGCAGGTTGGCGATCTTCGACTGGCCGTAGTTCGCCCAGTCCTTGTAGCCCTTCGAGCCGTCGAGGTTGTCGAACTGAATGGCTTCCTTCGGCGCCATGGTGTGCGCGGCGCTGCTGAGCATCACCACGCGGCCGGTCTCGGTGAGCTGCTCGAGCAGCCCGGTCACCAGCATGAAGTGGCCGATGTGGTTGGTGAAGAACTGCAGCTCGTAGCCGTGCGCCTTCTCGAGCTTCGGCAGCGCCATGATGCCGGCGTTGCAGATGATGGCGTCGAGCTGGAGACCCTGGGCCTTCACCGCCGCGACACACGCCCGAACGCTCGCGGGGTCGGACAGCTCGCAGGCCAGCGGCACCGTCTGGCCCTTCACCGCGTCACACGCAGCCTTCGCCTTCTCGATGGTCCGCGCCGTGCCCACCACGCGAGCCCCGCGCATCGCCAGCACCCGCAGCGCCTCCTGGCCGAGGCCGGAGGTACAGCCGGTGACGAGGATGGTCTTCCCCTCGAGCGAGAGCCCCTCGGTGACCTGCTCGGCGGTCGATTGGTAACCAAAACCGCTCGGGCCCTTCGATTGGAACATTCCGTACAGCGACATGGGTGACTCCGGGGAACGAGGACGGCGGCATGTCTAACCCCTCGCGTGACGCGCCGCAGAAATCGAATCACCGGGTGCTACGGTGCGCGCCGTGCACGACCCAGCCCTCGCGAAGGAAGCGTTGGCGGAGCTCCCGGCCGACATCGCCGACAGCCCGCTCTTCAACCCCGACCTCGCCCCGGTCCCGAAATCGCGGCGCAACTGGACGACCTACAACTTCGCCGCGCTGTGGATCTCGATGGCCCACTGCATCCCCACGTACATGATGGCCGGCGGCCTGGTGGCGGTGGGCATGAACTGGTGGCAGGCGCTGCTCACCATCGCGCTGGGCAACGTGATCGTGCTGGTGCCGATCCTCCTCAACGCGCACCCCGGCACGAAGTACGGCATCCCCTTCCCCGTGCTGGCGCGCGCGTCGTTCGGCACCAAGGGCGCCAACGTGCCCGCGGTGCTGCGGGCCATCGTGGCGTGCGGCTGGTTCGGCATTCAGACCTTCATCGGCGGCGAAGCGGTGAAGACCTTCATCGAGGCGCTGTGGCCCGGCTACGCGCAGCTCGGAGGGGGCGTGACGTTCCTCGGGCTCTCGCTCCCGTCGGCGCTGACCTTCCTCGCGTTCTGGTCGCTCAACATCTTCATCATCCTGCGCGGCATGAACGCGGTGCGGGTGTTCGAGAACTGGGCCGCGCCGTTGGTGCTGGTGATGGCGGGCGTGCTGCTGGTGTGGGCCGTCAACCGCGCGGGCGGCGTGGGGCCGATGCTCGAGCAGCCCTCGCGCTTCGCCACCGTCGGCGAATTCTGGAAGGTCTTCGTGCCCTCGCTCACCGGCATGGTCGGCTTCTGGGCGACGCTCTCACTCAACATTCCCGACTTCACCCGCTTCGGGAAAGGCCAGCGCGAGCAGATGCTCGGCCAGACGCTCGGGCTGCCCACCACGATGCTGGTGTTCTCGGCGATGGGCGTGGTCATCACCAGCGCGACCCAGGCGATCTTGAAGAACGCCGACCTCTCGAAGCTGTGGGACCCGGTGTTCATCCTCTCGCAGCTCACCTCGCCCAACGCCCCGGCCGGCCTCGACGCGCCGCTGATCGCCAGCCCCGCGGCGCGTATTCTGGTCGCGGTCATCTCGTTGTTCGGCGTGGGCATCGCCACCATCTCGGTCAACATCGCCGCCAACGTGGTGAGCCCGGCCAACGACTTCGCGAACCTCGCGCCGCGGCTGATCAGCTTCAAGATGGGCGGGATCATCACCGGCGTGCTCGGCATCTTGATGCTGCCGTGGAAGTTCCTCTCGAGCGCCGACACGTACATCTTCAACTGGCTCATCGGGTACTCGGCGCTGCTGGGGCCGATCGCCGGGATCATGATCGTCGACTACTGGGTGCTGCGCCGCACCGAGCTCGACGTCGCCGAGCTGTACCGGCCGCACGGCAAGTACGCGGGGGTCAACGGGCCCGCGATCATCGCCCTGGTGGTCGGCGTGCTGCCCAACGTGCCCGGCTTCCTCAAGAGCGCCGGCTTCATCACCGGTGAGAAGAACTTCTTCGACGCCCTCTACGTGTATGCCTGGTTCACCGGGGTGGCCCTCTCCGGTGCGCTCTACTTCGCGCTGATGCGCGTCATGAAGCCGGGCGCTGCACTCGATTCGACACCCCGCTCGTAATACAAGCCCCGCAGTCCCTCTCTTTTGGAGAAGCCCATGCAGAAGCCCGCCCACCCTCCCTCCTTCGGCGCGAAGAGCTACGCCTTCACCGAGTACGTCAGCATCAAGAACTGGATCGGCGGGAGCTGGCGTGAAGGCGCCACGGGCACCTGGCTCGACATCGAGAACCCGCGCCACGGCAAGGCGATGGGGAAGATGACCATCTCCACCGCGAAGGACGTCGCGGCGGCGGTCGAGGCCGGGAAGAAGGCGTTCCCCGCGTGGCGCGCCACCCCGATGCGCGAGCGCGCCCAGGTGATGTACCGCCTCAAGGCCCTCATGGAGCGCGACCTCGACGAGCTCTGCTGGCTGGTCAGCCACGAGAACGGGAAGACCTACGCCGAGGGCAAGGGCGACGTGGAGAAGGGCATCGAGTGCGTGGAGTACGCCGCGACGCTGCCCATGCAGGCCGACGGGGGCCAGCTCGACGTGAGCCGCGGCGTGAACTGCCGGGTGACGCATGAGCCGCTCGGCGTGGTGGCCGGCATCGTGCCCTTCAACTTCCCGGTGATGGTGCCCCTGTGGATGGTGTCCAACGCCCTGATGGCCGGGAACGCGTTCATCTTGAAGCCCTCGGAGGTCGTGCCCTACGGCGCGATGAAGCTGGCGCAGTTGCTCCAGGAGGCCGGGTTGCCCGACGGGTTGTTCAACGTCGTCAACGGCCAGCGTGAGACGGTCGAGGCGATCGTCGATCACCCGGAGATCAAGGCCGTCGGCTTCGTCGGCAGCACCAAGGTGGCGCAGATTCTGTACGCGCGCGGCGCGGCGGTCGGCAAGCGCATGCTGTGCCTGGGTTCCGCCAAGAACCACGTGGTGGTCGTGCCCGACGCCGACGTGGCGCTGAGCTCGTCGAACATCGTGGCGTCGAGCTACGGCTGCGCCGGTCAGCGCTGCATGGCCAGCTCGCAGCACGACCTTTTTGTGGACGTTTATGGGCAAGCGAAACGGCCAAGCCC
>JBBRUE010000667.1:0-4447 GCA_038248085.1 Myxococcales bacterium
TACTACGCGTTCTAGCCTGGCAACGGCGTGGGCGAGTACGGCGCCGACCTCGCGCGCCGGTACTACGTCGAGCACCGCGCGCTGCTGAAGAAGGAGCGCTCCGGCAAGGCCTTCAAGTGCGGCCCGCCGGAGAACGCGAAGGCGTGGCGCCTGCTGGTCGACGAGTTCTTCGGCGGTGTCGACCTCGTCCCCGCGTGCGCCACGAAGGAGCGGCCGCAGGAGTAGGCTCTCGCCCCGTCACCATGCCGCACACGCCTCAGCTCGCCGCGACCCGCTTCCTCGACTGGCACCACCCGTCGATCCAGGCGCTCGCCGCCCAGGTCGCCGACGCCGCTTCGCCCCGCGAGAAGGCCGTGCGCCTCTTCCTCACCGTACGCGACGGCGTACCGTACGACCCGTACACCGCCAGCGTCGTGCCCGAGCAGCTCACCGCCAGCGCGTGCTGGGAGCGCAAGCGCGGCTTCTGCGTCACCAAGGCCATCCTCTACGCGGCGGCGCTGCGGGCCGTGGGCATTCCTTCGCGGGTGGGCTTCGCCGACGTGGTGAACCACCTCGCCACCGCCCGGCTGCTGGAGCTGATGCGCACCGACCTCTTCGTCTTCCACGGCTACACCGACGCGTGGCTCGACGGCCGCTGGGTGAAGGCCACGCCGGCCTTCGACCGTCGCCTGTGCGCGCGCTTCGGGGTAGCGCCGCTCGAGTTCGACGGAATTCACGATGCGGTGCTGCAGCCCCTCACCGGCAAGGGCGCGCGCTTCATGGAGTACCGCGTCGATCACGGCAGCTTCGACGATTTTCCCTACGCGCAGATGGTCGCCGCGTGGCGCGCCACCTACCCCCACTTCTTCGAAGGCCTGGACCCCGACTCGCTGCGCGGTGACTTCGAACGCGAGGCCTAGCGGGTGAAGGTGCCGTCCCAGCGCGTCGAAGTCAGCGCACTTCCAGTCGGGGCCGACTCGCCGCGCGGAGTCGTGCGTTCTCGGCCTCGAGCTTTGCCAGGCGCGCCTCCTGCTCCTGCAGCATCCGGTACAGCGCCTTGATCGACGCGAGTGAGACGCCGTGGGCGTCGATGGAGTTGTAGTTGCGGTCACTGTCTCCGAGGGCGAACGCGGCGCGGAAGTCCTGCGCCATGGGGCCGAGGTGCCGCGTGTCGGCCGGGTCGTTCGCATAGCGCCACGTCGAGAGCGGCAGCCCGGCCACCGTGTCGAGCACCGCGCGCTCGTCGACGGGAGAGAAGTCGCTCTTGAGGTTGCGATCGCTGATGCACAACGGCGCGCAGCCCTGGGGGCAGGTCGGCTCGGTGGCAGTCGGCGTGAAGCAGGTGGGCTGGGTCGAGAGCGGACCCTGGGGGTCACAGCAGAGCTGGCCTGCCCCGCAGCAACTCGTGCCGCAGCAGCTCGCGCCGCCGTCGCACGCGCCGCCGTCGAGACCGCACGGCGTGGGCTTGCAGGTCCCCGCACAGTAAGGCGTCGCGCCGCTGCAGGTGATGCCGCAGCCGCCACAGTTGCCCGGGTCGTTGGCGGTGTTGGTGCAGGCGCCGTTGCAGCAACTGCGCGAGGCGCCGCAGCTGGGGCTGCAGACCTGGCTTCCTCCATCGCCTCCACCTCCATCGCCCCCACCTCCACCTCCACCGGTTCCAGCGTCGATGGGTGAGACGCCCGAACAGCCCACCACGAACGTGAGAATCAAGAGGGTCGGCTTCATGGCCGCCAGCCTACGCCGTCCACATCTGCCGGAGAACGAGGGGGGCGCTTTCGGCCCGGCGCGCGTCAGCTCAGGGGAACTGGAGTTCCACCGTGGCGCCAGGCGTGAGCTGGACCACCGCCGGGAAGGGGCTCGAACTCGTAGGTCCCATTCGGGCCGACGGTCGCTTCGAGGTCGTGCTGAGCGCCGCGGGTCGGTCCACCCGGAGTTCGACGTGACCTTCAGAAACCGGGGGGCCGCTCCGCCGCCACGCCCGAGGCCCGTTCGAGCGCGAGGCCGACACGCCCCAGCGTGCCCTCGTCGAACAGTCGGCCGATCAACGTCGGGCCATGGGGCACGCGGCGCGGCGGTGAGAAGGTCGGCAGCGGCCGCGCGGGATCCGGCGCCCAGTCACTGCGCGCCTGCGCGACCTCGATGAAGCCGGTGCGCACGGTGAGCGACGGGTGGCCGGTGAAGTTCGAGATGGTCAACATCTCGTCGCGCAGCGACGGCACCAGCAGCACGTCGACCTGCGCGAAGAGGCGCGCCATCTCGCCGGCCACCTTCCGGCGCAGGCGATCGGCCTGCACCAGGTCGACCGCCGACAGGAAGCGCGCCTGTCGGAGCAGGTTCGGCCACGCGTCGGGGACCTGCATCTTCAAAGTGTCGAGCTGGTGCGCCGCGGCGGCTTCTTCGAACGCCGCTGCCGCCTCCGCGAAGAGGATGACGTTGAGCGAGGCATACGGCCAATCGGGCAGCGTGACCTCGACCACCTCCACCCCGAGCGCACGGAGCGCCTCGACGGCTGCGCGATCGACCGGCGTGGCGGGCTCCTCGTTCATCCACTTCCCGAACACGCCGACCTTGAGCCCGTCGAGCTTCTGCCCTGCGTCGAAGTCGAGGTGCGAAGGTACGGACGACACGTCGCGCGCGTCGGGCCCGGAGATGGCGTTGAGCACCAGCAGCGTGTCTTCGACGCTCCGCCCCATGGGCCCCAGCTTGTCGAGCGACCAGCACAGCGTCATCGCCCCGGTGCGCGCCACGCGGCCGAAGGTGGGGCGTAGACCGGCGACGCCGCACCGCGTGCTGGGTGAGACGATGCTGCCCGCGGTCTCGCTGCCGATGGAGAAGCCGACGAGCCCCGCGGCGGTGGCCGCGCCGGGTCCCGCGCTGGAACCGGAGGAGCCTTCCTCGAGCAGCCACGGGTTCATCGTCTGGCCGCCGAACCACACGTCGTTGAGGGCGAGCGCACCGAGGCTGAGCTTCGCCACCAGCACCGCGCCGGCGTGCGCGAGACGGGTGACGACCACGGCGTCTTCGGTGGGCACCCGGTCGCGCAGAAACTCCGCGCCCCAGGTGGTGGTGATGCCCGCGGTGTCGAGCAGGTCTTTGACGCCGTAGGGAATGCCATGGAGCGGGCCGCGCGAGTGACCCCGGGCCAGCTCGAGGTCGGCCTGCTTCGCTTCACGCAGCGCGCGGTCGCGGGTCACGGTGATGGTGCAGCGCAGGGTGGGTTGAAAGCGCTCGAGGCGCTCGAGGTAGATGCGGGTCAACCGCTCGGAGGTGAGGCGCTTCGTGGCGAGCCACCGCGAGAGGGTGGTGACCGGGGCGAAGGCGATCGCCGCGTCATCGGCCGGCAGCGGCGGCACCGGCCCGCTCGAGCGCACGAAGCGGTCCCGCGGCGGCATCGACGTTCGGGGCTCAGGCTGCGGCGTGAAGCAGGTCGCTGGCGCGAGCGAAGGCTCGAGGGGGACCGCACGCGGGCCGGTGCGGCGCTCGAGGTACCCGGCCATCGAGTGGCGCCAGGTGGCGGCGGCCTGCCCACGCTCCGCCGCGCTCAGCGTCAACTGCTGGAGCTGCGCCGCCTCGGCGAAAGTCGACGCCGTGACGACGGGGCCGGTGGCGGAACCCGTACCGAAGGCCGGCGGGGCGGCGGCCGAGATGACGCCCGCGTCGACCGCGGCCTCGGCCTGGATCGCTGACGTGGCGCCGAGCACGAGCGCGGCCTGGGTGAGGAACTCTCGTCGAGTGGGGGCCATGCCGGCTGCTTACGCGCCTTCTTGCCGGCCTGTCGCGTGGGCGTCGCTCTAGAAGTGACCCGAGACGCTCACGTGGGCGCCGCTCGCGGTGGGCACGACGGTGATGACGTTGCCCGTCGCGCCGAACCACACCACCGAGGACGCGAGACCCACCGCCGCGGCGGCTCCGAGGATGGCTCCCGTCACCTCCAGCGTGCGCTGCTCGCGCTGGAGCTGCGCCATGACCTCGGGTGACGACTCGCTCCCGCTGCGGATCCGCTCCGCGCGCTGGGTGGACATGATGAGCGACGTCGCGGCGCCCGCACCCAGGCCCACGCCGGCGATCGCGGGAAGCAGGCGGACCCACGTCGGGGGGCCCGGTTGAACGGCCGCGCGCTGGAGCAGCACGTTGTTCGGGCGCAGGTCGACCTCGAGGTCGAGCGCCGCGTCTTCGAGCCACTCGACGGCGGCGTTCTCCGAGGTGAACTCGTGGGTGATGGCGGCCCACACCGAGCCATCGCGGGTGCGGCGAATCTCCAATTCGACCTTCCAGGTCTGGTCGGCTTGCGTGACGTCACCCTGGAGCACCCCTTCGCCGAGCGCCTTCACCAGCCGCACCGCGCCGTTGCGCTGGAGCTGCGTAGCTACGCGGTCCATCCACTCGGTGGCGACCGCGGAGTCGATGCCGGTCGCGCGGACGTCTCCTACGCGGATGCTGATGGGACCGGCGGCGACGACGAGGGCGA
>JBBRUE010000668.1:0-4443 GCA_038248085.1 Myxococcales bacterium
CGGGCCGGCCGGCCGCCGACGTGGGGGCGCTCCCGGTCGTCGCGGGGAGCGCATCGGAAGATCAGCTCGTGGTGTACCTGCTGTTCCGCCTCACCAAGACCGACGTCTACATCGCGGGCGCGGTCAGCCGGCTGGCCGACTTCCGCCAGAACCAGCCGGCGCTCTCCGACTTCACCAACGGCTCGCACCTCTCGGCGCCCGATCCGCTCCTCAACTACGCCTGTGAGCGGCTGCAGGCGCCGCCCCTGAAGACCGACTTCCTCTTCGTGGTCGACGACTCGGCCTCGATGCTCGAGGAGCAGACGGCGCTCGCCAACTCCGCCGACGCGCTCTTCAACGCCTTCCAGGCCTCGGGCCTCGACTTCCGCATCGGGGTGGTCACCACCGACAGCGACGTGCTGCGGGGCATGGGCTTCACCCGTGACCTCGCCCAGTTCAAGAGCGACGTGCGGGTGGGCATCAACGGCAACGGCTTCGAGATGGGCATCGAGTTCGGGCTGCGGGCGATTCGCCGCGCGCGGCCGATGGGGCTCCCGCCGGAGCTGCGGATCCGCGAGGACGCAGGGCTGGTGGTGGTCTTCGTGAGCGACGAAGAGAACTCGGGGCTCAAGACGGTCGCCGGCTACGCGGCCGACTACCTCGCCGAGAACGCGATCACCTTCGGCATCGTCGGCCCCCGTCCCGCGGGCTGCACCCGGGTGGGCCTCGGCGCGGCGGTGGCGGGCACGCAGTACATCGACCTGTCGACGGCGACCGGGGGGAGCACGGGCAGCATCTGCAACCCGAACATCACCGAGGTGGTCGACGAGATTCTCTTCGGAGCGATCGGCGCCTCGTCCCGCGCGACGCTGGCCGCCCGGCCGATCTCTGGATCGCTCTCGGTGGAGACGACGATGCCGGTGCCGCGCGCCCGCACCAACGGCTTCGACTACGACCCGGCCAACAACACCCTGCTCTTCTTCGGGGCGTCACCCCCGACGGGCACGGACGTACGGACGGCCTACGCGACGTTCGTGTACATCAACTGAGCCACGCGTTCAGGCAAGGGCGACGTCGCGGAACTGCAGCGAATAGCCGCTGTGCGGATCCTTGTGCACGCGCGGCTTGCCGATGGTGTGGCAGGTGCCGCAGAACGTCCGCGCGCTGGAGGCAGAGATGCGCAGCTCGAGGACGCCCTCGCAGGTCGGGCACGACCCCGGGAGCTGCAACTCCGCGGTTCCTTCACTGATGATTCGAACTTCGTTTTCCATCCCCTACAGATACGACGGGAAGTCGCACCTGCAAGGGATGCGGCCTGCCCGAACTACTTGACGGTCTGCGCGGCGAGCAGCGGCATGAGGAGCGCGGTCGCCTTCGAGTCCTGGGGCAGCAACGTCACCGGGGCGCCCGACTCGAGCAGCTTCTGGGTCTCGAGCAGCTCGAACATCGCCTCCATCACCTCGGGGTCGGCGGAGATGGTCTGCAGGGCCTTGCCGACGATGAACGGGCGCTGCGCCGCGGCGCGGGCGAACTCGGCGGCGGCCTTGGAGTCGGCCGACGACTTGATGATGCTCACCTGGTTGAGGCCGTCCTGGCTGATGGCCGAGGTCACCTGGCGCAGCCGGTTGACGACCTTCTCCTCGATGCCGCGGATCATCGCGACGTCGCGGAAGTGCACCTTGCGGATGTAGACCGAGCCGAGCTGGTAGCCCCACTCCGCCGAGCGCGGGGTCACCTCGTTGCGCACCGCCTGGCTCATGACGTGCCGCGTCTCGAGCATGTCGCCGAGCTTCATGTTCGAGAGCGTGCGCACCGCGGCGTTGCTGACGTTGGCGCGCATCGAGCCGCGCGGGTCGGCGTTCTTGAAGAGGTACGAGACCGGGTCGCTGACGTACATCTCGTACCAGATGCCGATGCCCATCGGAGCGCCCTCCTCCGAGTTCACCGGCTGGCTGCGCAGGTATTCCTGGTCGAGCCGCAGGTCGACGGTGTGCACCTTGCCGAAGAGCGGAATGAGCGCGGCCTTCACGCCCAGCTTCGCCCACAAGAAGTGCAGGCCCGGCTCGGTGATGGTGCCGAGCACCTCGCCGAAGAGGGTGAAGACGCGCGCGCGGCGCTCTTCGATGATCGCGTACAGGCCGAAGGCGCGGGCGATGCTCATCGCGATGGGGAAGCCGACGAGGCAGGCGAAGAAACCGATGACCATCGACAGGAAGAAGTTGCTCACGGCTTCACCTCGACGAACGCGTTGCGGGCCTTGCTGAACAACGTGAGCTTCACGTTGCGGACGTAGGCGTTGAGCACGCCCGAGCCACCGTTCTTCTTGAGCCCCACCAGCTGGTCGGCGAGCTGGAGCAGCGGCTCGACCTCGGCCTGGGCGTTGAGGGTCTGGATCTCGACGGCGCGGCGCGACTGCACGAGCTTCTGGTCGGCCGAGGCCTGGGCCAGAGAGATCTCGGCGCCGACCGAGTTGTGGGCGGTGTTGATGGCGGCCAGCGCGCTCTCGACGTCACGCGGCGGGTCGATGCCGGTGATCAGCGAGGCGTCGAGGACGATGCCGTAGCGGGCGGTCGACGACATGCAGCCCTTGTCCATGTCCTCGTTGAGGAGCCGCAGGTTCTTGCGCAAGTCGTTGATCGACACCCCGGCGGTCGCCGAGAGGTCACCGACGTTGAGCGGGGCGCCGACGTGGGGCGTGCCCGCCTCGGACTCCGGGGCCTCGAAGGAGGCGATCTTCTGGCGGAGCACGGAGACGAAGAAGCCCAGCACGTGCACCAGCGGCCGCTTCACGCCGAAGATGTACGCGTAGAGGTTCTGATCGCTCACGCGGAAGCGGAGCTGGCCGACCAGCCCGATGTTGAGCTGGTCCTTGGTGACGGCGTCGAGCTCGGTGCCGCCCTTGTTGGCGTTGATGTCTTCGGGGTCGAAGGCGAGGTTGACGGTCTCGGTGGCGACCGACACCTTGTAGACCTTCTCCCAGGGCCACTTGAAGTACGGGCCGCCGGGCTGGATCACCTCGAGCTGCGGGTACTTGTAGCGCTCGCGCTCGTCAGGCCGGAGGTACTCGGCCATCGGGTTGTCGAGGGTGGTGGTGGTCAGCCGCAACGCGCGGCCGAACGACGTCTTCACGGCCTTCTCGTTCTGATTGACGGTGAAGAAGCCGAAGATGATGTACCGCAGAAGAAACCAACCGATTGCCCCGAAGATGAGGCCTGCCGCATAGCTCATGGTGGTCCACCCCTTTCGGGCGCGGACACTACGCGAGCTCGGCCCAGACCGGCGCGTGATCGGAAGGCTGGGCGCCTTTGCGGGCCTCGCGATCGACCTCGACCTCGGTGCAGCGGGTGACGAGGTCGGCGCTCACCAGCAGGTGATCGATGCGCAGGCCATGGTTCTTGTGGAACGCGCCAGCCCGGTAGTCCCACCACGAGAAACGGCCGGGCTCGGGGTGCCGGTGACGGAAGAGATCGGTGAGGTGGTTCGCCTTCATCAGCGCGGCGAAGGCCTCGCGCTCCTTCGGCGAGGCGAGGGTCTGGCCCTGCCAGAGCGCGGGGTCCCAGGTGTCGATGTCTTCCGGGGCGACGTTGAAGTCGCCGCACACCAGCAGCGGCCCCTTGGTCGACTGCAGCCAGCGGGTGAGCTTCGTGTACCACTCGAGCTTGTAGAGGTAGGCCGGCGCGCCGAGCGACTGCCCGTTGGGCGCGTAGAGGCCAACGATGCGCACGCCCTGGGACGTCGCGGCGATCACCCGGGCCTGCTCGTCGCCGTCCCCGAGGTTCTTCGCGACGTCGGTGACGGGCTCCTTGGAGAGAATGGCCACGCCGTTGTACGTCTTCTGCCCGAAGACCTCAGCGCGGTAGCCGATCGCCTCGAGCTCTGCGCGGGGGAACTGCGCGTCGGTGCACTTGAGCTCCTGCAGGCACAGCACGTCGGGCGAGCGGGTCTTCAGGTAGTCGACGAGCCGGTCGAGCCGCGCGCGCACCGAGTTGATGTTCCACGTGGCGATCTTCACGCCCCGTCAGATGCCACCGCGCTGGTTACGGCGCAATGCGCTTGCGCGTGGGGTGATGGAACGAGGCGAGCACCGCCTCCATCTCGCCGTGCAGCTGCGTCTCGAGCGAGCGCAGGGCGAAGCCGTCGAGGTGCAGCGCCTGGCAGCTCTCGTCGACCTCGGCGCGCACCTGCTCGATGCGCCAGGGCTGGCGGCGCACCTGCACCAGCGCGCTGCACAGCCGCACGCAGTGCACGTCGACGTACTCGCCGTCGGAAGGCAGCTTCAGGTCGTGGTGCCGCATCGCCACCAGGGTCGGGAGCCGCGGGAGACTCCAGTCGACGTGGACCTCACCGCCGATCTCCACGGGCACGCGCTCGCCGACGCGATCGATCTGGGTGCCCTCGAGATCGACGCAGTGTTCGGCCAGGGTGAGCGAAGCGATCGACCGCAGCGCCACCGAGCGGCCGAGA
>JBBRUE010000669.1:0-4430 GCA_038248085.1 Myxococcales bacterium
GAAAGAGCCCCGCCGAGCCCGGCACCCCGAGGTGCATGCAGGTGTCCACCGCGCCGGCGCTCTCGCCGAAGAGCATCACCCGCGCCGGGTCGCCGCCGAAGCGCGCCACGTTGCGCTGCACCCACTGGAGCGCGAGCTGCTGGTCCATCAGGCCGTAGTTGCCCGACACCCCCGCATCACGCTCGGCATCGAGGGCCGACAGGGCGAGGAACCCCAGCGCGCCCACGCGGTAGGCCATCGTCACCACCACCACGCCGCCGCGCACCGCCAGGGTGCTGCCATCGAAGAGCCGCACGTCGTTGGCGCCGGCCACCTCGCCGGGGGAGCCGGCCGTGTTGCCGCCTCCGTGGATGAAGACCATCACCGGGAGGCCGCCATCGACCCCGGCGGGCGGGGTGAAGACGTTGAGGGTGAGGCAGTCTTCCTGCCCCTCGACCGGCGCGCCGGCGTCGAAAGGTTGTCCCTGCGTCTGCGGCAGCTGGGGGCACTTCGGCGCCCACTGCGTCGCGTCCCGGACGCCGTTGGTCCAGCAGGCCAGGTCGCGCTCGGGGGCCCGCCAGCGGAGGGCGCCCACCGGCGGCTTCGCGAAGGGGATGCCGAGGAAGGAACGGGCCCCATCGCCCCCCACCACCCCGCGCACCGCCCCCTGCTCGGTGAAGGCGACGTCCGCGCCAGCCGTGACCCCCGCGTTGCAGTCGGGGCCGGCGTCGACCGTCACCGAGGCATCGGGGCTGGGCTTCCCCCCGTCGGTGATGACCGGCGGGGCGCCACAGGCCAGGAGACACCCACACCCGAGGAGGAGCTGGAGCCGCATGGGGGCATCCAACACCCTCCCGGGCCAAAGGTTGCGGTGGATCATTCGAGCAACGACGGGGGCGCCGAGGCGAAGTACACTTGGGGTCATTCCGTGAGTGCGACTGTCTCCTTCCAGGGTATCGGCGCCAGCCCCGGCGTAGCGGTCGGCCGCGCCTACGTGCTCGACGCGCGTCGCGTGCGTACGCCGAAGGTCAAGCTGACCAAGCCCGAGGTCGAGGGCGAGGTGCTGCGCTTCAAGACCTCCATCGAGCTCTCCGACCGCCAGCTCGAGGAGCTCAAAGAGAAGATGGGGAGCGACGGGCAGGAGCACGCCCTCATCCTCGAAGCGCACCGGATGATGCTGCACGACCCCATGTTCCTGGTGGAGGTCACCCGGCTCATCAAGGAAGACTTCATCAACGCCGAGTGGGCCGTGCGCCGGGTGGGCAAGCGGCTGCGGCACCAGTTCGACAACCTCGACGACGAGTACTTCCGCGAGCGGAAGAGCGACATCGACTTCGTGGCCGACCGGCTGGTGCGCAACCTCATGGGCGAGGTGGTGGACCAGGAGATCGAGGTGCCGCCCAACGCCATCGTCTGCGCGCACGACATCTCGCCGGCCGACGCGGCGATGCTGGTGCGCTCGGGCAGCATCGGCGCGTTCGTCACCGACCTCGGCGGCCACACCAGCCACACGGCCATCGTGGCCCGCGCGCGAGAAGTGCCCGCGGTGTGCGGCCTGGGCAAGGCGTGCGAGTCGATCCGCAGCGGGGACATGGTGGCCGTCGACGGCCGCCGCGGCCTGGTGCTGGTCAACCCGACCGACGAGCAGCTCGCGTTGTTCCGCGAGACGATGCGGCGGCAGCTCCAGACCGAGCAGATCGCCCTCCAGACGGCCGAGCTGCCCGCGCTCACCAGCGACGGCGTGCGCATCAGGCTCAACGGGAACATGGAGTTCCCCGAGGAGATCCCCTCGCTGCTGGCCCACGGCGCCGAGGGCATCGGGCTGTACCGCACCGAGTTCCTCTTCCTCAACCGCCCCGCGCCGCCGACCGAAGAAGAGCACTTCGAGTCGTACAAGCAGGTGCTGCAGGCGATGGGCGATCGCCCGGTGACCATTCGCACGCTCGACCTGGGCGGCGACAAGGTGCCCGGCAAGAAGCCTGACAAGGAGACCAACCCGGCGATGGGGTTGCGCGCCATCCGCTACTGCCTCGCGCACCGTGAGCTGTTCCGGGTGCAGCTGCGCGCGCTGCTGCGGGCCTCGGCGTACGGGAACCTGCGGGTGATGTTCCCCCTGGTGTCGTCGATCTCCGAGCTGCGGGAGGCGCGCAGCGAGCTCGAGGCGTGCCGCAGCGAGCTCTCGCGCCAGGGCATCACCGTGGGCAAGCGCTTCCCCATCGGGATCATGGTCGAGACGCCGTCCGCTGCGTGGATCGCCGATCGCCTCGCCCAGGAAGCCGACTTCTTCAGCATCGGGACCAACGACCTCATTCAGTACTCGTTGGCCATCGACCGGCAGAACCGCGACGTGGCGTACCTGTACCGGCCACTGCACCTCGCCATCTTGCGCAGCCTCGAGGCGATCATCACCGCGGCGAAGAAGGCCAACATCCCCGTGGCGATGTGCGGCGAGATGGCCGGCGACGCGTCGTTGACCCTGGTGCTGCTCGCGCTCGGCCTCGAGGAGTTCTCGATGACGGCGGGGCAGATCCCCATGGTGAAGAACGTGATTCGCCAGATGAGCCGGGCGGAAGCGGTGGTGCTGCTCGAGCAGGCGATGGCGTTCTCCTCGGCCGAGGAGATCGAGCGCTTCATCAAGGCCGAGGTCGATCGCCGGTTCAATTCGGGCGAGCTGATGGGTCCCACTGTTCCGGGGAAGTAGCCGGCCACGACTGTCCAACAGAGTTGGCGTGTCGAAGCAGACGACTGTGAATAGGACGGCGCCTCATGAACTCCCTGCTGATGGTCGCTCTCGTCGTTCTTGGGCAGGTTGAGGCAGCCGAGACGAAGTCCGATGCGCTGACGACACCCCTTGCTGCTCCGACTCCGACTCCGACTCCTGCACCGGCTGCTGCTCCGCCCGTGCCGTCGCGCTTGTTCGACTCGTTGCTCGTCGACTTCGAGGTGGGCGCTGCCTACCTGTTCCAGAACGACGGCCGCTACGGGGTCAACGGCTCGCAATACACCGCGGCAGAGGTCGGCCAGCAGCGCAACCTGGCAGTCGGGTTCCGCCTGGCGATCGAAGCGCGAATTGCGCGGCACACCGTCATCGCGACCTGGGCGCCGCTCGACCTCACGACGCGCACCACGCTGACGCGCGACCTGACCTTCAAGGGGACCACCTTCGCCGACACCACGGTGGTCGATCACCGCTACCTCTTCGACGGCTATCGACTCAGCTACCTCTTCAACCTCGTCCAGGTCTCGCGCTTCACCCTCGGCGTCGGAGCCTCCGTGCAGGTGCGCAACGCGTCCGTCGAGTTCCGCACGGTCGACACCTCGCCCGCCGTGTTCGTGGTGGAACGGGACATTGGCCTGGTCGGCGCGATCAAGCTGCGCGCGCGATTCGACGCCGGAATTCTGTATGCGCAGGCCGACGTCGACTTCTTCAACACCTTCGGGCTGGGGCTCCGCGCGGGCATTCACGACGTCGCGCTCACCCTGGGCGTCCCCCTCATCCCCGGCCTCGACCTGCTGCTTCGAGTCAGGCTCGTCGGTGGCGGGGCCGACGTGCCTTCCCGCGACATCTACAACTGGGGGAACTTCGGGTTCGCGCTGGTCGGGCTGCGCGTCGACCTGCCGGTGCTGTGGGACCATCGCTGACGGCTGCGCATGCGCAAGGTGCGCCGCCGAATCCGTGGCACGCTGCCGCGCCCATGCCCCGCCCCCTCGGAACGAAGCGCTTCACCAGTGCCCTCGTGCCTTTCGTGCTGACGCTCGTGCGCAGCCACGGCCACGACACGAAGGCGCTCGAGAAGAAGTACCTCAAGCTGCGCGCGGCCGACGGGGTCGCGGTGCCCGAGGTCAGCCTCGATGAGCTCGGCGCGTTGATGGGCGACGCAGCGAAGAACCTGGACGATCCGCTCTTCGGGCTCCACTGCGCCCAGGCGATGACGCGCGGCTCGTACGGGTTGCTGGAGTTCGGGCTCCGCGCCGCGCCCACCTGCCGCATCGCGATGGAGCAGCTCGCCACCTACGGCGCGTTGATCAACCCGCTGGTTCGCTGGAGCCTCGAAGTGGACGGAGACGAGGTCTCGCTGCACCACCGCGCGCCGCGCAAGGGAGGCGTCGGCGTGCAGGCCAACATCTTCACCGTCGCCCGCATCCTGCAGATCTCCCGCGAGATGCTGGGCGATGACCTGGTGCCCGTGCGCGCGTGGTTCTCGCACCCGTCGAAGACCTGCCCGCCAGAGCTGGCGAAGTTCCTCGGCACGAAGGACATCGCCTTCGGCCGCGCCTCGAATGGGCTCTCGTTCGACGCCAGGGCGCTCGAACGCACGCCGGCCACCGCCGACCCGGAGCTCAACCGCGCCCTCGAGCAGTACGGCGCCGCGGTGCTCAAGCAGTGCGGCGACCTCGACGACGTGTGGGAGCGCGTGCGCGGCGCGGTGGTCGCGCTGCTGCCCGAGGGC
>JBBRUE010000670.1:0-4428 GCA_038248085.1 Myxococcales bacterium
CGCTCGCGGCGTGCGGGGGCGCAGGCTGCTGTGGTGCGGGAACACGCGCGGGTTGCCGCGCTGCGAACTCCGGCGACGCGGCTTCTTGCGGCGCGGGCGCGCGAAGGGGCGGCTGCGGTGCTCCCGGCGGAGGCGCGGTGTGCTGCTCAGCGGGAGCGCGAACGAGCTGCTGCGGCGCGGAGGGTTGGTGCCCCGCGGGAGCACGAGCGGCCTGCGGCGCCGCGAAGGGAGGGTTCGCAGGCTGATGCAGCCCAGGCGCAGCCTGCGGCGCTGGCGCACGAACGATCTGCTGCGACGCCGGCGGTGCCGGCGGAGGCCCGGCCGTCACCCCACTCGGACCCGTGCGCTGCGGCGGCTGCGCCTGGGGCGGGGCGGTGCGCGGAGGCCCGACCGCAGGGCGTGCCGGCTGGGTCGTCGGCTCGGCGTACTCCGGGGTGCGGATCTGGTTGACCTGCTGCGTCTGCCAGACTTCGGCCTCGGTCGGCGGCGCGGTGCGCGGTGACAGGTTGGGAGGAATCGCGGGGTCGAGGGCCCGCCGCGTCATCGGCTGCGCCGGTTCAGTCGGGCTCTCCGTGCGCTGTCCCTGCAGCTCCTCGAAGCCGGGAACACGCCGGCGTCGCTCGAGCGAGAGCTCCTTCTGCAGGAGATCCGGCGTCTGGCTGGGCGGTGCGTCGAACGTCGGCTTCTTCGGGTCGCTGCTCACCCCCAGATGAGACGCCGAGACCGGGGGTCGAGCAAGAAAACCTACAGTGTCCTACCTGCTCAACCGAGCTCGCCGTCGAGGTGCCGGAGCACGGCCAGCGCCGCCAGCCCCGCGGTCTCGGTGCGCAGCACGAGGCGGCCGAGGGTGACCGGGATCGCTCCTATTGCCACGAGCGCGGCGACCTCCTCGCGGGTCAGCCCGCCTTCAGGGCCGATGATCAGCGCCAGCGGCCGGTTCCCCAGCGTGCTGACCGCCATCGAGAGGGGCAGGGCGCGCTCCTCTTCATCCAGCACCAGCAAGGCGGGGGCGTCGGGCAATCCGTCCACCGCGCGAAGCAGGGGGGCCGGGGCGCGGACCTCGGGGACGTCGGCGCGGCCGCACTGGCGGGCGGCCTCTTCCACGATGCGCTGCCACCGCAGGCGCTTCGCTTCTTCTTTGCCGTCGAGCTTCACGATGCTGCGGGTGCACGCCGCGGGCACAAAGGCGCTCGCGCCGAGCTCGGTGCCCTTCTGCAGCACCAGCTCGAGCTTGTCGGCCTTGGGGAGCCCCTGCACCAGGGTGATCGCCCGCGCCTTCGGCGCCTCGCTCGGGTTCGACAACGCGAGCACCGCGACCCGCTCGGTCAGCGACTGCACGCGCGCGTCGAAGCGCCGGCCCGCGCCGTCGAAGACCTCGAGCGCATCACCGGCGCCCAGCCGCAGCACCCGCGACAGGTAGTGCAGCCGCTGGCCCTCGACGGTGACCTCGCCTTCGGTGGCGCGGGGAACGAGGAGGCGGATCATTCAGCGCCGATCGAACTCGATGCGGATCCACTCGCCGATCGTCTCGTCGAGGGCGTGGGTGAGCCCGGCGGCGACGTAGGCCGCCTTCACCTCGTCGGCCTGGGGCACCAGCACGCCGGCCAGCACCAGCCGCTTCGCCACCTTCGGCGCGATCAGCGGCGCCAGGTCGACCAGCGTGTTGGCGAGGATGTTGGCGAGCACGAGGTCGAAGGTGCCCTCGATGCCCTGGAGCGTCTTCGTCGAGAGCTCCACGCCCTCGATGCCGTTCTCCTGCGCGCATTCCTTCGCCAGCTCGACCGAGGTGACGTCGTTGTCGAGGCCCACGCAGCGGCCGGCGCCCAGCTTCTTCGCCGCGAAGGCCAGCACGCCGGTGCCCGTACCCACGTCGAGCACCGAGGCACCCGGGTGGGTCGCCATGAAGGTGTCGACGGCCGCGAGGCACAGCGAGGTGGTGGGGTGGTCACCGGTGCCGAAGGCCATCTTCGGCTCGATGAAGATGCACACCTTGTCCTGCGGGGCGGTCGCCTTCTCCCACGGGGGCCCGACCCACAGGCGGCCGATGGTCACGCTCTTGATCTGGCTGCGCCACTCGGTGCTCCAGTCGCGCTCGACCACGTCTTCGAGGGCGAAGCGGCTGCCGGCGATCCGCTCGGCGAGCTCTTCCTGCGCGGCCTGCGCGTCGGCCTTGTCCTCGAAGTAGGCGATGAGGATCGCCTCGCCGGGGTTCGGCGCGCGCACCGTGGCGACCGTCTTGTTCAGCGAGTCGCGCACCTCGAGCCCTGCCGCCCCGTGGTCGTACAGCACGCTCTGCGACAGCTCACTCTCGTCTTCGGGCACATCGACGGTCAGGGAAAACCAGGCCATGCGTTCGCTCTAGCAGTGAGCCGGGACGATTCAACACAACTCGGGACTATGCTGCGCGCCTCGTGCGAGCCGCTGCCCCCGTCCTCTTCCTGCTGTGTGCCTGCGTGGGGCCTCCGGCGCCCGACGTGGAGATCTGCCGCGACATCATCGCGCGCGTCTGCCTCGAACCGGTGTGTGGCTCGGTGGCGGCGAAGTTGAGCTTGCCGGTGATGGGGTGCGAGACCGATCTCCAGGCACGCACCGGGTGCGGCGACGGCGAGTTCGCCTTCACCACGCCTTCGCGCAACCGGGTGCTCGATTGCCGGCTCCCGATGGTGCGCGAGAGCACCACGCGCCAGACCCACCCCAGCTGCGAGTACATCGACGAGTCGCTGCGCAACTGCCCCGACCTGGTGAAGTTCCTCGGGGGCACCCCGTGAGCGCGCTCCTGCTGGCGGTGTTGGTCCAGTTCCCCACCGACGTCTTCGACAACGTCGCGCCCTTCGAGCCGCTCGAGTCGAGGGACGGCGTCGTCACCAGCAAGCGTCAGGTGAAGGGCAGCCCCTACGCCGAGTACCGCGTCGAACGGTTCACCCCCTTCACGGCGGAGCAGCTCTGCGTCGCCGTCTTCGAGTGGGGCACCCGGCACGGTGATGGGCCGGGGGTGACGCTCAACACCGTGCTGACCGACGGTGACGATGTGCGGGTCATCTACAACCACCTCTCCAAGCCGGTGATCGCCAACCGCGACTACGCGCTCACCATCGCCCGCGAGCGGCTGCCCGACGGCTCGTGTCGCCTGCGCTTCCGCACCACCAACGAGGCCGCGCCGCCCAGCCCCGCCGGCTACGTGCGCATCGAGAAGCTGTGGGGCGAGTGGCGCTTCATGCCCGTCGTCTCCGGCGGCGCCTCGTTGACCTACACGCTCTTCTCCGACCCCGCGGGCTCGGTGCCTCCGTTCCTGGTGCACGGGCCGGCGCGCCAGGCGACGTTCGATGCCGCGGCGATGGCGGTCGAGAAGACGAAGCGCTTCGTGGAGGGTCGCCAGTGAAGCGCCTCGTCCTCGTGGCCCTCGTGCCCTTCCTCGCGAGCTGTTCACACATCGACGTGGTGACGCGGGTCGAGCGGGGCCCGCTGCTGCGCACCTTCGAGCGCCCGGTGTTGCTCGAGGGCGGCGTCACCGCCGACGTGCGCGCCGAGTGGCCGCTGCTGAAGTTGACGGTCGTCGGCTACGACGTGTGCCGCGCCCAGCAGGTCGAGGAGTACGCCGAAGATCACATCACCGAGCGCACCTCGCCCTCGGTGGGCCCGGCCCTCTCGACGGGCATCGCGAACGTGGCGGCCAGCGCCGTGCTCTTCGCGGTGAGCTTCCTCGTCAACGCCTCGGCCGACACCAGCGTCATCGATGGGGGCGGGCGCTACGGGCCCTCCACCAGGCAGTACCTCCAGGGCGCCAGCGCGGTGACCCTGGGCATCGGCGTGCCTGCGCTCCTGGTGGGCCTCATCGGGCGTGCGCGCACCGGCGACGAGGTGGTGACGCAGCGCGCCGAGCAGGTGGTGAACCAGAAGGACGTGCGCTGCAACGAGCGGCCGGTGACGGGGCCGATGACGTTGGTCTCGGCCCAGGGCACTGCCCTGCCGTTCCAGGCGGTCGACGGGGCGCTCGACGTCGACGGCACGAAGCTCCCGGTGGTGCCCGAGGTGCTGCGCTTCGCCGAGCGCGAGGTCGAGCTGACCGACGAAGCGCGCGCGACCCTCGCGTCGTGGTCGGCGTGCGTTTCGCTCGAGCAGGAAAAGGCGAAGGGCCTCGACGCGTTGAGCGAGACGGGGCTCCTCGCCCGCGCCGAGCGGCTGCGGGAATGTCGCCGCACGCGGGGCGACGCGCTCGGAGACGCGGTGCGCGCGGCCGACGCAGAGCTCGCCCGGCGTCGCGAGAAGGGCGGCCCGGCGGCCTGGGCGCCCGGCACCAACGTCTCGAGCTTCGAGGAGGCGGTGGCCGCCTACGCCCCGGCCCTCAGGTTCGCGGTGAACTCGAAGGACCACGTGGTGCTGGAAACGCCCGAGGCCGCCGAGGGCCGCGCGGTGCTCATCGAGGGCATC
>JBBRUE010000671.1:0-4426 GCA_038248085.1 Myxococcales bacterium
GACGACGTGGGGCCGGAGGTGGTGCACACCCTCGACGAGGACCTGATGCGGCTCGCGCGCCGGGCGTTCGGCCAGCTCCCGCGGGTGAACTTCGAGCCGCCCGCACTGGTCACCTCGCTCAAGCGGCACCCGGCGCTCTACGACGCGCTCCGCGAGGCGATCGCCGGGGAGAAGCCGGTGAAGACCGAGGTGCGCCCGATGTGGCGGCAGCTCGCGCTCTTCCTCTCGGACTCCGCGTTCCTCGCGAAGGTGGTGGCCGCCGCGGCGGGCAGCCTGCCCACCACCGCGATCGCCGACACCATCGAGCACACCTCGATGCAGCTGCAGACCGCGTTCAGCGCGAAGGACATCACCGACCCCTCGATGCGCACCTCGATCGACGGGCGCGGACTCAACGAGGGCACCCCCGACGAGTTGGCGGGCACCATCGACGTGGAAGACCTCCCGTTGCTGCTGTCGATGCTCTCGTGGCGCGGGGCGCTCTCGCTGCCGCAGGCGTCCCACGTGGTGCTCGACGAGGCCGAAGACTTCTCGCTGTTCGATCTCGAGGCGGTGCGCGCCACCACGCGGGAGTTCGAGGGCCTGACCATCGCCGGCGACGAGGCGCAGCAGACGCACTCGTCTTTCGCCGGCTGGCCACGCAGCCTGGAGATCGCCGGGGCGAAGGGCGCCGCCACGGTGCGGCTGACCACCAGCTACCGCTGCCCCCGGCCGATCGCCGAGCTCGCGCGCCAGGTGCTCGGCCCGCTCGCCCCGCAGACCCCGGCCAAGGCGTCGCGCGACGGGGTGCCGGTGGGCCGCTTCCATTTCCCGGGTGAGGCAGCGACACACCTCTTCCTCGCCGGGGCGCTCAAGGACCTCCTCGACGCCGAGCCGCACGCCTCGGTCGCGGTGATCACCTCCTCGGCAGAGACCGCGGCCCGCTTCTTCCCGTTGGTGTCGTCCCTTCCCCACACGCGGCTGGTGCAACGGGGCGAATTTCCATTCACCCCGGGCATCGACATCACCGACGTCGACTCGGTGAAGGGCCTGGAGTGGGACTACGTGGTCGTCGCCGACACCAGCGCTGCGAACTGGCCGGCCACCGACGAGGGTCGCCGCCGACTGCACGTCGCGGTGACCCGGGCCTCGCACCAGCTCTGGCTGCTCAGCCCGGGGACGCCGACGCCGCTCATCGCTTGAATGCCCATGCCGCCAGTAATGGCCGCTGTTAGACGATCAGCGTGGCCGTCTGGGTACAGGTCGATCGACTCGCCGCGGCCAGGCCCGACGAGGTCGATGCGCAGCGTTGGCGTGGGCGCTTCATCACGACGCTCAATGTCGTCGGCGGCAGCGCTGCGCTGATCATGGGCTTCGCCTTCCTGGCGTCGGGCGAGTGGCTCGACGCGATCGTCGCCCCGCTGGGCGCGGTGTTCTGCCTGGGCCTGCAGTGGACGTGGCGCCGCACCCACAGCGCGCCGCTGGTCGCCAACGCCTTCGGAACCTTCGCCTCGCTGCTCTACTTCGCGGGCTTCGTGGTGCACCGCGAGCTCTCGATGGTGGCGTGGCTGGCGGTCATGCCGCTGCTGGTGCTGTTCCTCGGGGGGCGTCGGCTCGGCGTGGCCTGGCTGGGCATCGAGTCGGCGTTGATCCTGATCGCGGTGATGGTGACCGGTCGTCTGCCGGCGCCGAAGCTCGCGGCGGAGCTCAGTCTCCAGCCGGCGCTGCTGAGGATGATCGCGCTGATGGTGGTGGTCTTCGCGGTCGGGCTCATCTTCGATCTCTCGGCGAACTCGGTGCTGACGCGGCTGCGCGAAGCGAACGAGGCGAAGTCGCGCTTCCTGGCGAACGTGAGCCACGAGCTGCGCACCCCGCTCAACGGCGTGCTCGGCATGGCGGAGCTCATGTCGCAGAACGACCTCTCGCAGGCCCAGCGGGAGCGGCTGGCGATCGTGTTGCAGTCGGGGCAGCTGCTGCGCCTGCTGATCGACGACGTGCTCGACGCGACAAAACTCGAGAAGGGCCAGCTCGAAATCACCGAGGGGCCGGTGGTGCCCGGCGAGGTGGTGGCGACAGTGCTCAAGCAGCTCCAGTCGCTGGCCGACGCCAAGGGCCTGGCGCTGGCCCTCGAGCAGCACGGGGCGGGCGAGGCGCTGCACACCGACGCGCTGCGGTTGATGCAGGTGGTGTCGAACCTGGTGGGCAACGCGCTCAAGTTCACCAGCCAGGGAGGGGTGACGGTGGTGGTGAACACCACGCGGCTGGGCGATGACGTGCGCCTGGTGCTCGAGGTGCGCGACACCGGGCCCGGCGTTTCGCCCGACGAGCTGTCGACCCTCTTCACGCCCTTCACCCGGCTCAAGCGCGACGCGCGGGTGCCCGGCACGGGGCTCGGGTTGTCCATCGTCAAGACCATCGGGGAGCTGCTCGGCGGCACGGTGACCGTGCGATCCGAGGTGGGCGTAGGCTCGACCTTCCGCTTCGAACTGACGCGGCCGCGGGCGGTGATCACTGCGGAGGCCCAGGTACTGCAGCGCGCGGCGCTCAACCCGGCGCGGGTGCTGCTGGTCGACGACAACGCGGTCAACCTCAAGGTGGCCCGGGGGCTGCTCGAGAAGCTGGGCTGCGTGGTGACGACCGCGGCCGACGGGGCGCAAGCGGTGGAGCGCTTCGCCTGCGGCGCGTTCGACCTCGTGTTGATGGATCTCCACATGCCGGTGATGGACGGCTTCGAGAGCGCGAAGCTGATCCGCGCGCGCAACACGACGGTGCGGATCCTCGCCTTGAGCGCGACCACGGTGCGCGAAGAACTCGACGCGGTCACCACCTGCGGCATGGACGGGTACCTGAGCAAGCCGGTGCGCATCGACCAACTCCGCGAGGCGCTGCCGCAGCCGGTCGTCAAGCTGCTGAGCGCCTGACGGCAGCGTGTATGGTCCCGAGGTGATCGGGACGAGCACCTCGAGGTGGGGCCGCAGCGCGAGGGCCCTGGTCGCGCTGGTCGCGGTCGCAGCGGCACGCGAGGCCCTGGCGTGGCAGGTCTTCGTCCAGGTCACGTCGGAGATCTCCTTTCGGGGAAGCAGCGAGACGACCAGCGCGACGACGCGCGCGGAGAACGCGGAGCGCGCGAGCCGGAACCGGTCGCCCGCGGGCTCGATGTGCACCTACGACGACGAGTGCAACGGCTGGTGCGATGGCGGGACCTGCGCAGATCCGACTCCACCCCGGAGCGCGACGACGACGAGCCCAGCGCAGACCGGCTGCGACAGCGACCAGTCCTGCGCTCCCGGCTTCGCCTGTCGCGAGCGCGCGTGCGTCGGGGTTCCTCCCTCCTCCTGCAGAGCCGGAGACGACTCCGCGTGTGCCGAGGGCCTGCGGTGTCGTGACGGGCAGTGCGTGGAGTTCGTCCCGCTGCAGCCTGCTCCGATCGAGTCGTGCACCACGAGCGGCCAGTGTCTTCCGGGTCAGAGCTGCCTGGAGGGGCACTGCATCAGCCCGCCGCCACCACCGCCCTCCTCTTCGCTCTGGCGGCGCGGGTCCGAGCTCTACCTGCGAGATCGCGCCGTGCAGCTCAGAGAGGACCTGGCGCTGGGTGAAGGGCCGGTGATCTCCACCCTCGCGGTCGTGCACGGCGTGCGCGCAGCGACACTGGGTCGGGTGCTGCGGGCCCATCGCGCGGAGCTGATCGAGCTGATGGGTGACGGCTCCGACCCGGGCTGGACGGGGCGGGTCCTGAGCCGCGTCGAGGCGCTCTGCGCGCAACCCATTCGCCTCTCAGCGCGGTGAGTCGCCCCCGCCCGCCTGGGAGCTTCGTGGGCTCGAGCCGCGACCTCCCGGGGCTCGGCGCCGAGCAGGGTCGCGCGAGGCGCTTGCGCCCGGTGATCGCCCTTCTGCTCTGCGGAGCGTCCCTCGCCTCCGCCGGGCCCCTCACGGATCGAGGCGTGGTGCTGGTGCCCTCCGCGGGGTGGACCGACGCGCTGGTGGAGGACCTCGCGCTCGGCCTCGACGCGCTCCCGCCCGCCGCGCGGCCGGCCTCGATGGAGGTCGAGCTGCATGACGAGGCGACTCCATTTGGGCTGGGCGACGCGACGCACCCCACGCTCACCCTCACGGAGGGGCGAACGCGCCTGCACCTCTACGCGTACCGTGAGCCCGCCGACCCACGCGCGCTGGCTCGACTCGCGCCACTCTCGGGTGACGAGCGGCAACGGCTGTGGCGACGGCGCGCGGTGGTGTCGGCGCTGGTGCTCCGGCTCGATCAACGCCTGCACTGGAGCGCGCGCGCGGGCTGGAAGGCGCTGGCCGGGTGGGACGGCGATCAGCCCCTGCTCGTCTACCCGTGGGCGTTCAGTCGCCATGCGGGAATGGAGTCGGCTGCGCTCGACCTCGCCACCTTCGCGGAGGAGCTGCTGGTGCCCGCCGAAGCCATCGCGCCAGGTGCGGTGCC
>JBBRUE010000672.1:0-4426 GCA_038248085.1 Myxococcales bacterium
CGGCGACCACCCGCAGCAGCAGCTCGACCCGCGGCGCGACCTCGAGCGCGAAGACTTCACCGGCGGCAGGCAGCGTCACGGCGGCGGCACAAACCGGGAAAGCGCTGACGGGTCAAGGCTGGCGGCGGAGCCCGGGTCAGCACGCCCCGACACCCGAGACAACGAGGGCCGGTGATGTCATGTCTGCCACGACGTCGAACCCTCTTCAGGAGTCGTCCATGCAGACCCGAAGCCTGCTGTTCGCGGTGACCTTCTTCACGTTGGCCGGTTGCGCAGACCTCTCGGAGGAAAAGGCGGCGTGGGAGGCCTCCAACAAGGACTGGGCCGCCAAGCTCGAGAAGATCAAGAAGGGCCACGGCGAGCTCGCGACGAAGGTGAAGGCCTTCGCCGTGCCGGCCGGTGAGGCCGCCCTCGAGACCGAGAAGGCCACCCTCGACAAGTCGATCGAGACCGGCACCGCCGCGCTCGCCGAGGCCGAGCACCACCTCGCTGAGGCGAAGACGGAGATCGACGCGCTGATCGCCAAGGGCAAGAAGGTGCCCCTCGAGGTCGCGCTCAGCGGCCAGAAGGCCGAGGTCGACGGCGCCATCGCCAAGGCCCAGTCGCTCGTCAGCGCCAGCAGCCAGGGGCTCGACATGCTCAGCGCGAAGGTCGCTGCGGCGAAGGGCGCCGGCGAGGCCGCGAAGTCGCGCGCCGAGGCGTGGATGAGCGAGGCGAAGAAGAAGGGTGGCCTGCTCGCCATCGACGACATCGTGTTCAACGTCGACGCGGTCGACCTCGAGAAGTCGAAGGTCTCGCTCGCCAGCCTCCTCACCACGCTCAAGTCGTGCGCCGACCTCAAGGTCGAGCTCTCGGTCACCGCGCTGGGCGAGGCGGCCGACCTGGGCAGCAAGCGCGCCGAGGCGCTCAAGGCGTACCTCACGGCCAACGGCGTCAACGCTGCGGTGCTCGCCAAGGTCGCCGGCAGCGTGCTGAAGGAAGGCGAAGAGAAGGTCGCCGTCGCCATCACCACGCCCTGCAAGTAATCGTCGGCGTTCGCCGTCGTCGTTCCCCTGCCTGCGCCGCGATCGTGGCGCGGGCAGTTGTGTTTCAGCCCCGCGGTGCCCGGCAGCGCCGGTGAACAGCGGCCTCGAGCGCGGTGGTCGCCACCTTCTGATCTAGCGCACGAGCCGGAAGCCGACCCCGCGCACCGTCTTCAACTCGAAGCCCGCCCCTTCGCCCTTCAACTTCTTCTTCAGCGAGCTGACGAAGTTGTCCACGGTGTGGGTGTCCACCACGACGTCGCCCCACACCGCGTCGAGAATGTCGTCGCGCTTCGCCACGGTCTCGCCGGCGCGGATCAGAAAGACGAGGAGGTCGAACTCCTTGCGCGTCAACTCCACCGCGCCCTCGGGGCCGGCCACGGTGCGCGCGGCCTCGTCGACCTCGTAGCGTCCCACTGCGTGCTTCGTCGCTGTGGGGGTGCCAGCGCCTCGCCGCGCCAGCGCCGCCACCCGGGCCAGCAACTCGCGCAGCCGGTATGGCTTGGCGAGGTAGTCGTCGGCGCCGGCCTCGAAGCCCTTCACCAGGTCGTCCTCGAGCGTGCGCGCGGTCAGCATCAGCACCCGCGCGGTGTGCCCGTCTTTGCGCAGCGCGCGGCACAGCGCGTAGCCGTCGCCGTCGGGCAGCATGAGGTCGAGCACCACCACCTCGAAGCGGGTCGCCGCGAGCGCGCGTGTGGCCTCGGCGACCGTGGCCGCGGCGGTGACGGCGTAGCCCTCGTCCTCGAGGTTGTCGGTGACCGCCAGCCGCAGGCTCGAGTCGTCTTCCACCACCAGCACGGGCGTCGGCATCGCGCCGCCGAGCCTACCGGAAGCGGAACGGCGTCGGCATCGCGAGGCCTTCGTTCGACACCGTGAAGCCGAACTGGAAGCGGATCAGGCCGTTCTCCACCAACGCCGGAGGCGGGTTGCTGAAGGGCGCGGCCTTCTCGAAGGCCTTCATCGCCTCCGCGTCGAGCTCGTCGAGGCCGCTGCTCTGCGCGACGAAGAGGTCGGCGATGGTGCCGTCGGGGCGCAACGAGACGTGCATCACCGTGTTCCGGCTCGCGGCTCCGAGCGAGCGGTTGCGCTGCCGCAGCCGCCCGTTGGGGTCCCACTTCGAGCTGACCGCCTGCTTCACGCGGTTGAAGAAGGCGGCGTACCTCCACTCGCGCGTGTTGAGGTAGGTGCCGTCGCCCGCGGGCACGTCGAGCGCGTCGTTGGGCGCCCCGCCGCCCTCGGTGAGGTCGGTGCCGCTGGCCTGGGTGCCCGACTCGGTGCCCACCGGCGCGGTCGGCTGCTCGGCCTCGTTGGTGCCACTGACGGTCTGCGGCAACAGCGACGGCACCGGGAGTCTCCGGCCGAGCATGCTCTCCGCGAGGTTGACGCCAGACGGAGGCGGCGCGGCGGACGCAGGCACGGCCCCCTTCGCCGACGGTTGCTGCTCGGGGTGCGCCTGGGTCTTCGGGGTGGCGCGGCTCCAGGTCTGCGTCTGCTCGCGGGCGCGCGTCTCCTTCGCGACGGTGTTGTCGGTGGTGGCGAGGTACTTCGCGTCGTCGCTGCGGCGGTTGTTGCCCGGCGCGACGTCGACCACCTGACCCTGCGGGTGGAGCGGCGCCGGGCGCTCGAGCGGTTGGGCCGTTCGCGCTGCACCGCGGTTGCTGGCCCACTGGCGCGAGTCGAGCCGGCGCAGACTCACCGGGCGCTTCTCGGGCGGCTTGGGCTTCGGCGGCGTCGAGGTCAGCGACGAATACGCGAGCAGCAGCAGCACCGCCACGGCGTGGAACGCCAGCGAGAGCGGCAGCAGGGCCAGGCTCAGCCAGCGGCGCGAGGGAGTGGCCCGGGTGGGGTGAAGCAACGACGGCACCGGGGGGATCTAGCGGAGCCGCGCCCGATGCACCACTCGCCGAACGCCGCGGGGGCAGCACGGAATCACTCACCTTCTTTCACGCGTCCGCAGATCAGGGGGAGGACCGGCTCACGGCTTCTGTCCTCCCAGTCGAAGAAGGCGCAGTACTCCGCATCGAAGCTGCCGGACCCGAGCGCTCCCGAGACCGTTTCGAGGGCGTGGCCCGCGGTCTGGGTCAGCGTGACCGACACGGTGTTCCCGCCGCCGACGGAGGACCAGGTGACTGCACTGCTGCGAGGCACTGCCACACGACGTCGTCGTGTCGCAGTCCGGGGCGCCGACGGTGAGCTGGGCCGTCTGCGTGCCGGTGGTGATGATGCCCCGTCGGGCACGTTCTCGATGACGAGGTCGAGCACCCGGTGGTTCGCCTGCGCCAGTCCGATGAAGCCGTTCGGGTTGCAGGCGGTCGTCTCGGACAGCCGGATGATGAGCCCTTCATGCCAGACGAGGGGGAGGTGGCCGCGCCGGGGGTAAACCGCTGCGCGGAGGTACGGGCGGGGGGTGCGCGCCGGCGTACCGTCGGGGCGCACCAGGCACCGTTCGACGCGTTGGGCTGACCCGACAAAGAGCGCGTTCCGGGCGCCCTGCTGCAGCGGGGTGCCGTCATCGTCGACGAAGCCCGTGCCGGTCGGCGAGCAAAGAGGTCCGCTACTCGACCCAGGCGCGGGTGAAGCGCTGCGCGACGGCCGACTGCGCGACGAAGGGCTGGCCGTTGACGTTACACCGGCATCCAGCCCGGCGCCTTCGCCACAGCTCATCGCGAAGAGCATCAGTGCGCCGCACATCGTCAGGAGAAACTCCATGGCTGCTCGATACCGGCGCCATAGCGCGCGGCTGCCGCGGACGAGGGCCGGTCTCACCGTGTCCCCTCTGCCGCTCGACACCGCCGACGCAGGTGCAGTGGCTCGGCGACGCTGCGCTCAACGGCGTGGCCATCGCCCGCTCGATGCTGGTCGCTCACCAAACAAGGGGCCCGGGCCACCTGGGTGAGTTTCTGGTCGCCAGGGCAGCCAGAAACTCACCCGAGTGAAGCCGGCCTCGATGCGTCACCGCGTGGCCGCGCGGGGCTCTCGCGTGCTGGGCCTGGAGAGAGCCGCTCCAGCAGCGTGCGCTTCGCCACCAGACTCGTCCGCTTCGACCGCGCTGCGCTGAGGCGGGCAGCGCTGCCTGGACGCCGTGCCATTCGTGGACCGGCAGACGGGCAACGAAGTCCGCGGCCATCAGCGCGGCGCTGATCAGCTCCGGCGTCGGCGCAGCAACAGCAGCCCCGCGGCGAACAGCAGCGGCTCGATGCCCGTCAGCCCCGAGCACCCGCACCCGGTGGTCTTCAGCTCGACGTTGACATGCACCGACGCGCTCCCGACCGCGCCCTGTGCATCGCGCACGTACAACACCACCGTCAGGCGCTCGGCCTTCATCACCACTGGCGCGGTCACCGTGGGCTTCGCCGTGTCGGCGCCGTCGAACGTGAGGCGGCTGCCTTCTTCCTCCTGCTGCC
>JBBRUE010000673.1:0-4425 GCA_038248085.1 Myxococcales bacterium
CGGCCGCCCGAGCTGCGAGAGCACCGAGTCGACGGCGCCGTTCTGTTCGATGAGCTCGGTGATGTGGGGCACCAGCTTGCGGCCCTCGGTCAGCGAGATGTTCGCCGGCGTGGTGAAGGTCATGTACAGCGCGCCCTCGTTGAGCTCGGGCAGGAACTCCGAGCCCAGGCGCGGCACCATCACCGCGGCGAAGATCAGCATCACCGTGGCGAAGCCCACCGCCAGCTTCGGCATGCGCAGCGCGAAGCGGAGGCTCGGCTCGTACAGCGCCGCGGCCCAGCGCAGCACCGGCGACTCCTTGTGGGTGGTGCCCCGGGCGTAGACGTACGACGCCAGCACCGGGGCGAGGGTCACCGAGAAGAGCATCGCGCCGACCAGCGCGCTGACCACGGTGTTCGCCATCGGCGAGAAGATGCGCCCCTCGACCCGCTGCAACATGAAGATCGGGAGGTACGCCGCGATGATGATCAGCTGCGCGAAGACCGTCGGCCGCACCACCTCCAGCGTCGCCCGCCGGATCCGCTCGCGGGGCGTGAGGCCTTCCCACTTCTTGTCGTGGGCGGCGAGCGCCAGGAGGATGCACTCGATGATCACCACCCCGCCATCGACGATGACGCCGAAGTCCACCGCGCCCATCGAGAGCAGGTTGGCGCTCATGCCCCGGCTGTGCAGGAAGATGAAGGCCGTCGCCAGCGAGAGGGGGATGATCGTCGCCACGATGATCGCCGCGCGCAGGTCGAGCAGGAAGATGAAGAGCACCAGCGTCACCAGCAGCGCGCCTTCGATCAGGTTGTGGCCCACCGTCTCCATGGTGGTGCCGACCAGCTCCGAGCGATCGTAGAACGGCTCGATGTGCGCGCCCTCGGTCGCGAGGCGCACGTTCACCTTCTCGATCTGCGCGCGCAGCCCGTTGAGCACCACCGAGGGGTTCTCGCCGCGGCGCATGAGCACGATGCCCTGCACCGCGTCGTACTGCCGGCCGCGAGAGACCACGCCCTGCCGCGGCGCCCAGCCGTCGGAGATCGTCGCCACGTCCTTGAGGAAGACCGGCGTGCCGTCGTGGGTGCTCACCCGCACGTCACCGAGGTTGGCGGTGTCGTGGAACAGGCCCTCGCTGCGCAGCACGAACTGCTCGCTGCCGCGCTCGAGCACGCCGCCCGAGGCGTTCACCGAGCCCTCGCGGATCGCCGTCTCGAGATCGGCCAGGCTCAACGAGAAGCTCGCCAGCGACGCGGGGATCGGCTGCACGTGCACCTCGCGCACCAGCCCGCCGTACACCACCACGTCGGCCACGCCGTTGACGCGCATCAGCATCGGCTTGACCACCCAGTCGTTGAGCGTGCGCAGCTTCATCGGGTCGCCGTTCGCCCCCTCGAGGGTGAAGCGGTACACCTCGCCGATCGGCGTCGCGTAGGCCCCCAGCGAGGGCGTCACGCCTTCCGGCAGCTCCGCTTCCCTCAGGCGCTCGAGCGTCTGCTGGCGGGCCCACAGGCCATCGGTGCCGTCGTTGAAGGTCAACGTGATGCTCGAGAGGCCGAACATCGACGTGTTGCGCAGCCGCGAGAGCTGCGGCGTCGAGTTGAGCGCGCGCTCCAGCGGCAGGCCGATCTGCCGCTCGACCTCTTCGGCGGGCTGGCCGTCGAAGATGGTGATGATGTTCACCTGGGTGTCGGTCGGGTCGGGGAAGGCCTCGATGGTGAGGTCCTGGAAGCTGAAGTAGCCCCAGATGGCGACGAGGGCCGTGACGAAGAGCACGGCTCCGCGGTTGTTGAGGCTGAACGTGACGATGCGCTCGAACATGGGTTGGGGTTCCGGTGACGCCTATTTCGAGAGACCAACCTGGTTGAGCAGCAGCAGCGCGCCCTTGGCGACGTAGCGGGTGCCGGGGGCGAGCCCCGAGCGGATCTCGACCTCGCCGTTGCGGCGGCGGCCGGGGATCACCACCCGGGGCTCGAGGCGGCCGGGCTCGGTCACCACGAAGACCACGGTGTTGGCCCCCTCGCTGACCGTCGCGGTGGCCGGCACGCGCACCCGGCTCTGCGCCGCGTCGACCGCGGGGATCACCTCGACGAAGGAGTTGGGCCGCAGCGCGCGGTCCTTGTTCACGGTGCGCAGGCGGACCTCGACCGTGCGGCGGCGCGGGTCCATCACCTCAGAGATGTGGTCGATGACGCCATCACGCTCGACGCCGCCGACCTGGGTCTTGATGTGCGCCGCGGCGCCGACCTTGAGATCGCCCACGTCTTTCTCCGGCACGTCGGCCAGCACCAGCACCTCGTCGAGATCCGAGATCCGCAGCAGTGGTTTTTCGCGATCGGGCGTCACTTCCTGGCTCGAGTAGCAGTCGAGCTCGACCACCGTGCCGGTGCGCGGCGCGTTCACCCAGAACAGGTTGTCGCCGCCGCTCGCCACCGAGAAGCTCCGACGCTTGGCCTCGGCCGCGCGCTGGGTCAGCTCCGCCTCCTTCAGCTCCGCCTCGGCGGCCAGCGAGTCCTTCTCGGCGATCGCCTTGAGGGTGAGGAGATCGTGCAGCCGCTCGACGATGCGGCGCTTCACCTCGACGGCCGCCTTGGCCGACTCGAACTCTCGATCGAGATCCGACCACGCCGCCGAGCGCACCGAGAACAGGCGCTCGCCCCTGGTCACGTGATCGCCCAGGCGAATCTCGACCTCTTCGATGCGGCCCGACAGCGGCGTGCCGACGTTCGAGGTGCGCTTCTCGTCGATGTCGACGCGGCCCGGCGCGGGCAGCGAGGGCAGGGGAGGCATTTCCTGCGCGACCGCCATCTCGACGTACTTCCACTGCGGGGCGTCGGGGGTCAGGGTGACGCCCTTCGCGTCGGCCGTGAGCGACGGGGCCGCGGCCGGGGCGGCCTCTTTGGACCCGCACGCCAGCCAGGCCAACGACACCAGCATCAACAACGCGCTTCGCTTCATTCGAGCACCAGGGCTTGGGGAGTCACAGGGAGACGGCCAACGGTCCGCGAACGCTCGACGTCGAGCCGGAACACGGTGAGATCGACATCGGCTGCTTCGAGCAGCAGTTCGCCGAGCGTCCGGCGGGCCAGCAGGAGGTCCTGGATGTCGGCGCCGCCCCGCTGGACCGCGGAGTCGAGGCGCTCGACGACGCTGCGCGCGAGCGGGAGCGTCTCTTTCGTCAGTTGTTCGCGGCGCGCCTCGAGGCTGGCAGCCTCAGCGCCGAAGCGCTGCGCGGCGTCGCGACCGATGCGCACCAGCTCCTGTCGGGCGCGGCTGGCGGCCTCGGCGGCGACCGCGGCAGCGGCAGCGTCGGCCTGGCCGTGATCGAACAGCGGCAGCGGCACCGACAGCCCGACGAAGAGGCTGTTCTGCTGGTTGCCTGAGACTACGAACTGGTCGCGCACGTAGCCGATGCGCACCGTGGGGTCGGGGATGGCGTGCGCCTTCGCCAGCGACTGGGCCGCGCGGGCGCTCTGCGCCGAGGCGGTCAGCGACAGCACGTCGGGGCGCTGCTCCACCGCTTCCACCGGGTACTGCCCTCGGAGCCGGTTGAGCCACGCCGTGGTGCTCGCCACGTCGGCGAAGGGCTCGCACGGAAGTCCGGCCACCAGGCTGCACGCCCGCAGGTTCGCCAACAGCCGGGCCTGCTGCTCACGAAGCGCCGTCTGCAGCTTCTGCTCCTCGAGCTTCGCGCGATCCGCGTCGAGCAACGCGGTGTCACCCTTCTCAGCCCGGGCCCGCTGGACGGCGCTGAGCCGGGCCGCGTCGGCCACCAGGTCGGTGAGCTGGGCGATGCGCCGCACCGAGGCGGCGACCTCGCCGATGGCTTCTTCGAGATCGTGGTACCGCTCCGAGAGCTGCGCCCGCGCGTCGTACATCGTGGCCACCACGGCCTGGCGCGTCGCCTCCTGGCGCGGGCCGCGCTTGCCGATCTCGATCAGCTCCGACACCGCGACGGCGTAGTTCGGGGTGTTGGCCCACGGCTGCGCCAGCCCCACCGGGTTGCTCTGGCCCAGCGGCAGGGTGTTGGCCGAGAGATCGAGCGTGGGGTTGGGGAGGAACGACGCGCGCTGGGCGTCGGCCTGGGCCGCGGCCACCCGCGCCCGGGCCAACTGGAGATCGGGCGCGTGCTCCCACAGCAGGTTGACCAGCGCGGCCTCATCCGGGGCCGCCGAGAGATTCAGCGTCATCGGCTCTGCAACGAGGACCAGGGACAGAAGGGCGAACACCTTCTGACGCAGTGCGTGCTGCATGCCACGACGATCGCCACGTGAACTCGGTGACTTGAGAAGGTCGGGCCCGGAGGCGTGGGGCACTTTGTTCTTCCGAGGACAAAGAGCCCCAGGTGCCCCGGCTCACGCCCGGAGCCGCTCGCGCACCACGTCCCGCAGCACGTCGAGGTCCTGCGGCTTGCTCAGGACGGTGGTGTTGCCGACCGCCAGCGCC
>JBBRUE010000674.1:0-4424 GCA_038248085.1 Myxococcales bacterium
GGCAACCTCGCGCCCCGCGACATCGCCTCGCGCGCCGCCAAGCAGGTCTGCGACGAAGGGCGCGGCGTGGGCCCTGGCGGCCGCGGCGTGTTCCTCGACTTCGCCGACTCGATCAAGCGCCTCGGCAAGAAGGTGATCAGCGAGCGCTACGGCAACCTGTTCGACATGTACTCCACCATCACCGGTGAAGACCCGTACTCGGTGCCGATGCGCATCTACCCCGCCGTCCACTACACGATGGGTGGGCTGTGGGTGGACTACAACCTGATGTCGAACCTCCCGGGCCTGCACGTGATCGGCGAGGCGAACTTCAGCGATCACGGCGCCAACCGCCTCGGCGCCTCGGCGCTGATGCAGGGCCTCGCCGATGGCTACTTCGTGCTGCCGTACACGCTGGGCGCGTACCTCGCGACGGCCAAGCAGCCGAAGGTCACCACCGATCACCCGGAGTTCAAGAAGGCCGTCGCCGACACCAACGCGCGCATGGCGAAGTTCCTGAGCATCAAGGGCAAGCGCACGGTGGACAGCTTCCACCGGCAGCTCGGCCAGCTGATGTGGGAAAAGTGCGGCATGGCCCGCACCGCGAAGGGCCTCGCGGAGCTGCTGGTCGAGATCCCGAAGTTGCGCGAGGAGTTCTGGCGCGATCTGAACGTGCTGGGCTCGGCCGAGAGCGTCAACATGGCGCTCGAGAAGGCGGGCCGCGTGGCCGACTTCTTCGAGTTCGCCGAGATGATGGTGCTCGACGCGCTGGAGCGTGACGAGTCGTGCGGCGGTCACTACCGTGAGGAGCACGACGACGAGGGCGAGGCCAAGCGCGACGACAGCAAGTTCATGCACGCCGCGGTGTGGGAGTACCAGGGAGAAGGCAAGAAGCCGGTGCGCCACGTCGAGCCGCTGGTGTTCGAATCGTTCAAGCCGTCGGTCCAGAGCTACAAGTAATGAGCGAAAAACTGATGAAGATGAAGGTCCACGTGTGGCGGCAGGCCAGCAAGGACCAGCCTGGCGAGATGAAGGCGTATCCGGTCGAGAACATCGACCCGCACATGTCCTTCCTCGAGATGATGGACACGCTCAACGAGCAGCTCCAGGGCAAGGGCGAAGAGGGCGTGGCCTTCGATCACGACTGCCGCGAGGGCATCTGCGGCATGTGCTCGATGGTGATCAACGGCAAGCCCCACGGCGGGCACACCGGGGTCACCGCGTGCCAGCTCCACATGCGGCACTTCAAGGACGGCGACGAGGTGTACGTCGAGCCGTGGCGCGCCAAGGCGTTCCCCGTGCTGCGTGACCTGGTGGTCGACCGCTCGGCCCTCGATCGCATCGTCGCCGCCGGCGGCTACGTGTCGATCAACACCGGTGGTGCGCCCGACGCCAACGCGCTCCCCATTCCCAAGAAGGAAGCCGACCTCGCGATGGACGCGGCGGCCTGCATCGGCTGCGGCGCGTGCGTGGCGGCCTGCAAGAACGCCTCGGCGATGCTCTTCGTGGCGGCCAAGGCGTCGCACCTCGGGCACCTCCCCCAGGGCGAGGTGGAGCGTTACGAGCGCGCGAAGAACATGGCGCTGCAGATGGACGCCGAGGGCTTCGGCACCTGCAGCAACCTCTCGCAGTGCGAGGCGGTGTGCCCGAAGGAGATCCCGGTGCGGGTGATCGCCGAGTTCAACCGCGACCTGATCAAGGCCCAGTTCAAGGGCTGAGCGACGTCGACCCCTGCTGGTCCCGGCCGCGGACTCCCACGAGGAGCTCCGCGGCTTTTCATTGCGGGGCCGGTCGCCCAAGGCCCGTTGCAGGTTGCGACGGGCCCCCCGCGATTTCAGGAATGAAAGGGTGCAGGTCCGCGAGTTCACGGGAATCGGGCCGGGCCTCGAAAGTGCACACCAGGATGTCGACTCGCCTGGAGGCCCCCTGACCCTCGTCCTGACGCCGATCCCCCCCGTCGAACCAGTCCCCGCGCAGGCGTTCATCTTCTCCCAGACGGTCGATGGGCTGTTGCGGGCGCTGGGCCCACTCGATGCCGCGGCCACGGCCCGCTTCCAGGCGCTTGGCGTCGACCCGCAGCGGCCGCTGCTTCCGGCCTACCCCGTCGAGCAGTGGCTCGAGGTGATGCGCCTGGGCGCGGAGATCCACGCGCCGGGCCAGCCCTTCGAAGAAGCGCTCCACAGCCTCGGTCGCCACTTCGTCGACGGTTACGGCACCACGATGATCGGCAAGGCCCTGCTCATCGGCATGCGGATTCTCGGCCCGAAGCGCACCCTCGAGCGCCTGGCGCGGCAACTGGCGACGGGCAGCACCTTCTTCGAGACGCGGGTAGCCCAGTTCGCGCCCGAGGAATGGTCGCTGTGGATCAACCGCGTCACCTGGCCCGCCTGGTACTTCGGCCTCATCGAGCGCGGCCTCGAGCACGCGGGCGCGAAGGACGTGCGCGTCTCGCTGCTGACCCACGACGGGCCCGGCCTCGGCGCCACGATGCTCGTGAAGTGGTCCGAATCGAACGCGTGAAGTTTCGCCCTGCCCTTCTGTCGATCTCGCGTTCGGATTTCCCGACCGCCCCACACCAGGAGTCGTTCCCCATGAAGAAGCTCATCGCCATCGGCCTGCTCGCAGGTTCGCTCTCGTTCGCGCAGGGCATGCCCTCCGCAATTCCCGCGATCCCAGCGGCGCCGGCAGCGGCTCCGGTTCTCGGCCAGGCGCAGGCGGCCGGCATCGACACGGCCCAGAAGGCGAAGACGGTCGCGACGGCTCCCGGCGCGACCGGCACTGACGTGGTGAACGCCGGCAAGGTGGCCGGCGCGGACGTAGTCAAGACCGGCGCCACCCTCGGCACCGGCGCGCTCGAGCAGGGCAAGACGCAGGGCAAGGCGAAGCTCAACGAGCTCGCCGACAAGGCAGAAGCCAAGGGCGGCGAGCTGGCCGACCAGGCGACGGTCAAGGTGGCCGCGGTGCCCGGCGCGCCGATCGCCAACTCCGTCGCCAAGCAGGGCCTCAAGAAGGGCGTCGGCGCGGCGAAGTCGAAGGCCGGCATCGCGCCGCCGCCCACCCAGCCCAGGTAAGCCCCCCCGGACCGCACGGTGGAAGCCGGGCCCCGAGGCGATTGGGGCCCGGCCTTTCATTTCGACCGAGCGCTGGGTATGGGTGCGCCGTTCGTCCCACTCCCTCAAAGGAAGCGCCGTGCGCATCATCGTCACCGGATCACTCGCCTACGACTACATCATGAACTTCCCGGGCAAGTTCGCGGACCACATCCTCCCGGACAAGGTCCACATGTTTACCGTCAGCTTCCTCGTCGACTCGATGAAGAAGATGCGCGGCGGCACCGCAGGCAACATCGCCTACACTCTGGCGATGCTGGGCGCGAAGACCGCGGTGGTCTCGGCCGCCGGCCAGGACTTCAGCGAGTACCGCGACTTCATGCAGGGCAAGGGCATCGACACGCGCGGCATCAAGGTGGTGCCCAACGAGTTCACCGCCTCATGTTTCATCAACACCGATCTCGCGAACAACCAGATCGTCGCCTTCTACCCGGGCGCGGTGGTGCACTCGCGCGAGGTGACGCTGGCCTCGCTGGGCCTCGAGAAGGGCGACTGGGTCATCATCAGCCCCACCGACCCGGAGTCGATGGCGAAGCACACCGCCGAGTGCAAGAAGGCCGGCGTCCACTACATCTTCGATCCGGGCAAGCAGGTGCCGCGGCTCGACAAGGCGCAGATCCTCGCGGGGCTCGACGGCTGCTCGGCCTTCGTGGGCAACGACTACGAGTTCGGCATGATGGCCAAGGCCACCGGGCTGACCGAGCAGCAGCTGTTCGACATGGCGCCGATCACGGTGATGACGCGCGGCGACCAGGGCTCGCGCTTCCTCGTGAAGGGCCAGCCGGTAGTGGAGATCCCCATCGCCCAGCCGACCGCGGTGGTCGACCCCACCGGCGCGGGTGACGCGTACCTCGCGGCGCTGGCGTTCGGGTTCTCGAAGAACCTGCCCCACGGCGTGACGGGCCGCATCGCCGCGCTCGCCGCGACCTACGCCATCGAGCTCAAGGGGTGCCAGGAGCACTTCTACTCGGTCGACGACTTCGCCCGCCGCTACCAGGAAGCGTTCGGCGAGAAGCTCTCGCTGGGCTGAGGGGTCGAGCGTCCGGGGGTCCCGCGGCTACGGCGTCGGGACCACCGGGAGGATCGACTTGATGTCGGCGTCGGTGAAGTACACCCCGCCGCCGACGAAGAAGTCCCGGCCGCTGATCAACCGGTTGGTGAGCGTGTCGCGGTTGGGCGAGTTGAGAATGTCGTCCATGCCGGCGTTCACGTAGACGTGCTCGAAGGGAGTGAACCGCAGCGTCGCGCGCAGGCGCGGCAGCCGCAGGGCCTCGATCGAGAAGTTGAAGGCGTCGACCTTCAGCACCAGGGCGTCCTCGAGCCAGCGCGAGTACC
>JBBRUE010000675.1:0-4421 GCA_038248085.1 Myxococcales bacterium
CTACGGCTTCGTCATCATCGGGCACGGCCGGCGTCGCATTCACCACGTCGCCGTCACCAGCCACCCGACGGCGCAGTGGACGAGCCAGCAACTCCGCGAAGCCTTCCCCTTCGAGACAGCCCCGCGCTTCCTCCATCGCGACCGCGACGGCGTCTACGGCAAGGAGCTCGTCACCACGCTCAAGGCCATGGGCATCCAGGACGTCCCCTCTGCGCCCTCGTCGCCCTGGCAGAACCCGTACTGCGAGCGCGTCATCGGCACGCTCCGGCGCGAGCTGCTCGACCACGTCATCGTCCTCAGCGAGGGCCACGCGCGGGCGCTGCTTCGCGAGTTCGTCGGGTACTACAACGGGAGCCGCACCCATCTCGCGCTTGCCAAGGACGCTCCCGACGAGCGCGCGGTCGAACCGCCCAGCGCGGGCGCCGTCGAGTCGAGCGATGTGCTCGGCGGACTTCACCACCGCTATTTCCGTCGCGCGGCGTAGTCCGGTCGCGAGAGCGCTGTGCGACGGAGCTATGCCACTCACGGCGCGAACCAGACACCACGCACCGATCCACATGTCGCGTTTGGGGTTTTCGGTAGGGACAGCTCAGTTGCTGCTGAGCTTCATGACTCAGGCGTCTCCGGCAGCCGTGGCAGTCAGCCGGTCGAGTGCTGCAACGCACTTCACCGGGAAGTCGTGGGCCCAGTGCTCCGACACGAACTGAGTCTCCAGCCTGCGGAAGGCCCGCCACACGGTTCTCCCGGTCTGAACGGCGTCTGCCTCGTGATCAAGAACAACTTCGGGGCTGCTCGACCTGCGCCCACGAGGGTAGCGGACCACTTTGACAAGAAGGGCACCTGGTCGATCACCCGTCTCGAACATGACGTCGTACTCTTCAGGCTCGGAGTTGAGGTGAGCGACGCCCTGCCGCCCCGTTTCGAGAAAGGCTGAGACTGCGCCCGCAAGCTCCTGCAGCGAGTCGAACGGGACGTGCGAAACGGGAATGAGGAGATTCTGGTCGCGGCTCTTCAGCGCGAGCTGAATCCAACCGTGCTTGGGCGGCGAGAACTCGACGCCTAACTTCGTGGTCGAAGCTCTCAAGCCGGTCGCCTCGGCCCACCGCAGGCGGCGCAGTGCCGAGCCTGCGGTGTTCGCAGGGGCTTACCGCACGAGGTGCAAGGAGGACCGAACAGCGACAGTCGGTGGTGCATCACCGCATTCTGGTGGCAGTTTGCGAAGCCCGTGAGGCGTTCGTATTCCGCACGAACCGGCTCGAACATGGCATCGATCAGGGACGACCCGACGCCAACGGCCTTCGTTTGACGTTCGCTCTTCGTAGCGCCGCACTCGCTGTAGAGCCGACTGACGACGGCGAATTCGTCTTCGTCCAGCATGGGCATGTCTTGCTGGCATCGCCAGCACCAGAGCCTCCTCACGGCTTGCTTCCTCGTTTGCTTCTGGCCTTGTGGCGACGCTCGGCGAGGCCGGTTCGATTCCACGACCTGTTGCTCAAGGCCGAGGTGCCGCTGGCGACGGTGCAGAGGATCCTGCGCCACACGGGTCCGGCGGTCACCAGCGAGATCTACGGACACCTCGACCTCGGCGTCAACAAGCTCTCGTTCCAGCCAACTGGCTCCAACCCGCTCAAGCTGGTTCGCTGAAGAATCGAGGCCGCTTGCTGCTGGGTTGCTGCTACCCGAGCACCGAGGGCAAAACAAAGCCCCGGAGTCGAAGGATTTCTCCAACGACTCCGGGGGCTTTCACCAGTCGGGGAGACAGGATTTGAACCTGCGACCCCTTGGTCCCGAATCCTCCCCGGGGGCCTTGGACGGGCTCGCACGGGGTCACCGCGCTTCGCATCCCTCGGGAACTGCTGAGGGTCGGGCGCCGGTCGCAGCTCCACCGGTTGGCAGAACGTCCACCCAGACGATGAAACGTGGTGCGCCGGTGGTGCGGAAATTTCTGAAGGTGCAGGAGGTCGCCGCGCTGCTCTCGGTGAGCCGGGCGACGGTCTACCGCCTTGTCGAAGAAGGCCGGCTCGAGCGCGTGTGGATTGGTACGGCCATTCGGGTTCCCCAGGCCTCGGTTGAGTCCCTCCTGTGGTCGGCGCCATGAGGTCGTCACCGAGTCACGAGCGAACGAGGAATCAGGGCCTCCATCGGAATGTGGAGCTCGTCGAAGAGCCGCCGAACCATCTCGACGGTCAGGCTGCGCTTGTGGTTCAGAATCTCCGAGACACGGCTCCTCGAGCCAAGAATTGGAACGAGGTCTTTGGGCTCCAGGCCGGCTTGCTCCAGTCGAAACCGAATCGCGGCGACGGCGTCGGGCTCTTCCAGGGGGAAGGTCCGCTTCTCGTAGTCCTCGACGAGCAACGCGAGAACCGCCAGCCTGTCGTGCCCGTCAGTACCCGGCTGCGCATCCCAAAGGTTCTCCACGAGCCTGAGCGCCGCCCGGTAGTCCCTGTCCTTCGTGATGACCTTCAGCTTCGTCTTCTTCATCGTCGACCCCTATCGGTCCTTCTTCTTCGGCTTCGTCACGACTTCTTTGGGAGCGGGAAGCCCGATCTTCGTCACATCAATCGCATCGTACTCTTCGTGGGTGCCCACCCATTTGATGAGCACCAGTTGGATGTCGTATTTGACCCAAACAACGAGGCGGTACTTGTTCCCACCGATGTTGAAAACGATTCGTCCGTCCCCCACCTGGTCGGCGCTCCCATAGAGCTTCTTCACCTCGGCCGGGCTCTTCCACGTGGCCTTCTCCACCTCCTTGAACCACGACAGAAGGGGCTGCTTCGCGTCGTCACACCCCGCCCGTTCCCAGAACTTTCTCAGGAGCGGCCGGGACAGAATCTTCACCAAGTCAAGCTAACCCGTTCCCATCTTGGGAACAAGCGCAACCTGCCCCTATCGGAAACAGCGAAGGACTCATCCTCGACAAAACGCTGCTCGGATTCTCTCCCTCCACCGAAGAGCTCGAACTGCATCGCGTGCACCTCGAGGACATCATCGACGTCGAGGAACGCCGGTTCCTCCGAGCTCACTTGGCGAGCTTCCTCAGGGCGGCCTGGTGGGTCGCCATCATCCGCTTGGTGCCTGCGCGGACGCGCTCCTTCTTATTGAGCTTCGCCGGCCGAATGATGAGCGCCTCTCCATCGGTCCTCACCTCCAGCGGCGTGTCCCGGTCGATGTTGAGCAGCTCGAGAATGGGCCGATCGATGATGAGCCCGAGGCTGTTTCCGACTGAGGAGAGTTTCTTAATCATGAACATCCCGCCTTTCGACTGTACGAACATCGTACTACCGCGTTCGTCGGGCTCCTGCGAAACCACCTCACCCAATCCGCGGCGATGGACTTCTTCGTCATCCCGACTGCTCTACGGCTTCACTCACCGAGTCACATGTCGCGTTGACTTGAGGCTCTTTGGGTCGGCGAGTTTGCGGTCGAGGTCAGGTTGCACGTGCGATACACCGAAGTTATAACGAGGTCATTACGGAACCTGGAGCCGCCATGATCAAGAACCTGACCCCCATCGGAAACAGCGAAGGCCTCATCCTCGACAAGACGCTGCTCGGCCTGCTCGGCCTCGAGCGCGGCGCCGCCGTCGAGATTCAGATCGAAGGCGACACCATGACGGTCAGGCGGGCGTCGAAAGAGGCGCTCCAGGGGCGCGCGGCGCAGTTCAGTGCCGCTCGAAAGCATGTGCTCGCGAAGCACGGGGGCACCCTCAAGAAGCTGGCCCGGTAGCATGAGCGACATCCTCTTCCTGACGTTGGAGGAAGTCCTGGCCCTCCACGACGACGCCATCGCTTTCGCGGGTGGTTCGTCGGGATTGCGGTCGCTCGACCTGCTGCAGGGGGCGATCGCTCAGCCGGAATCTGGCTTCGGAGGACAGCTGGCAAACCCGTTCCCGTTCGGAATGGCTGCGGCGTATGCCTGCCACCTGAGCCGGAACCACCCCTTCGTGGACGGGAACAAGCGGGTGGGCCTGTCAGCGGCGGTGGCGTTCCTCTATCTGAACGGCTGGGAGCTGGACGACCCGGATGAAACGCTTCACCCGGTGATGGAAGACGTGGCCCAGGGGAAGATCGAGAAGCCAGAATTGGCGCTCATCTTCGAACGGCTGGCGCGAAAGCTGGACCCCGCGTCGACCTGATCAGCCCCTTCGCGCCGCGCACTGGAAGCCAAAGTCTGCTCCATACTCGGGCGATGCTCTCTCGGCGCTTGCACAGGTTCTCACGGTGCTGACGTGGGTGGCCTCGGGCTTGTCGTTTGGCCCGGGGCTGGTGCTCGAGAACCTCGCGCTCCGTCAGCAACTCGCGGTGCTGCGCAGACAGACGCGCCACCCGAAGCTGCGCCGGCGCGACCGGCTCTTCTGGGTGGCGCTCGCCCGGCTCTGGCCCCGGTGGCGGGAGGCACTCCTCCTCGTGAAGCCGCAG
>JBBRUE010000676.1:0-4420 GCA_038248085.1 Myxococcales bacterium
GGCCGTCTTCGAGCGGCTCGTTCATGGTGATGGTGCCGATACACACCATCTCCTCGAGCGCGGGGAGACCGCCCTGCAGGAGCGTTTCCTGGCCGGGCATCACCTGGGCCATGGCGAAGAGGCCGTCGCTCTCGAGCGCGTCTTTCACCAAGGCGCGGTAGCGGGGCTCGAAGATGTGCAGCGGCGCCGCCGCGCCCGGGAGCAGCACCACCGAGGGGAGCGGGAAGACCTTGAGCCGATTGACGGCGGCCCGCGCCTTGTCGAGCGCCTCGGTCATACGCCCGGAGGGGTCGCCACCCCTTCACCACGTGAGCCGCCGGCGCCGCGCGACCGGAACCACGCGATGACGCCCGGCAGGACCGAGATGAAGATGATGCCGATGACCATCAGCTCGATGTGCTTCTTCACGAACTCGAACTGCCCGAGGAAGTAGCCGGCGGTGGTCATCGAGGCGACCCACGAGGCGCCTCCCACGATGTTGAACATCGCGAAGCGCCGGTACGGCATCTTCCCGATGCCGGCCACCACTGGGACGAAGGTGCGCACGATGGGCATGAAGCGGGCGAGGATGATCGCCTTGCCGCCGTGCTTCTCGTAGAAATCGTGCGCTGCCTTCATGTGCGCCGGCTTGAAGATCTTCGACTCGGGCTTGTTGAAGAGCGCCGGGCCCACTCGCGAGCCGATGAAGTAGCTGGTCGCGTCGCCGAGCACCGCGGCGGGAATGAGCAGGAGCTGCAACAGCCCGAGGTTGAGGTCGCCGTTGCCGGCGAAGAGGCCCGCCATGAAGAGCAGCGAGTCGCCGGGCAGGAAGAAGACCATCGCGCCCGTCTCGAGGAAGACGATGGCGGTCAGGCCCGGGTACCCGAAGAGCTGAATCAGGTGGGTCGGGTCGATCAACTCTTTGAGCTTGCGGAGCGTTTCCATGGGGCCCCGGTGCCGTAGCACGCGCTCCGCGCAAAACGAAAGCCCCGGGAATCGCTCCCCGGGGCCTCGTGTGAATCCACCACGCGGGGTGGATTTCAGCGCATCGCGGTCTCGGGCTTCTTGTCCGGGCTCGCCGACATGGTGGCGAACGAGATGTTGCCGTAGCCAGCCGACGCGCAGCTGAACATGACCTTCTTGATGATGCGGAACTGCACCTGCTTGTCGGCCTGGATGTTCACGTCGCCCTTGAAGGCGCCCGTGTCACCGGCCTGGTTGTGCAGGTCTTCGAACTGCTTCTTCATCTCGCGCAGCTTCTCTTCGAGCGCGGGGATGTTGAGGTAGTCCTCCCGGGCGAGGTCTTCGACGCGGCCGATCACCTGGCCGGACACGATGACCTCAGCCTGGCTGACCTGCACCACGGGAGCGAGCGACAGCTCCTCGGTGTGCGCCGCCTCGGGGAGCTGGATGTCCTTGTTCATCGAGAGGAGCTCACCCGTCGCCGAGAAGTTGGCGATGAGGAAGAGCACCAGAATGACGAACATGTCGACCAACGGGGTCACGTTGAGGTCGGCGTTGGTCGCCTTGTGCCCGTGGAGACCGTGGCCGAACACCTTGGAGTGCGCGAGCCGTGCCCCGTACCGCTTGCCTGGAGAAACGATGGCCATGACTGAGATCCTTAGGTGGCCGAAGCCGGAGAAACGGAAACGGACGGGAAGAGCGGGTTCGTGCCGTCAGCGACGACGCTGTCGATGAGCCGCACGAGGTCCTCGTACTTCACCGCGTCTTCGGTCGAGAGGGTGATGGCCGACTGATCGGGCTGCTGGGTCTTCAGCTCCTTGAGCTTGGCCATCAGCTTGTCGATGTCGATGCGGCCCTTGTCGTCGCGGGTGATCGGCAACGGATCGAGCTGCGAGCCACCGACGGTGAGCTTGAGGTCCTTCTCGGTGATGAGAAGGGTGATCGGCTGGAGCGTGGTCGGAGGCGGCTCCTGCTCACTGGTGCTCTGACCTGCCTGGGACACCTGCAGGCGCCCCAGCTGCGTCCAGACGGCGCTCATGATCAGAAACACGATCGTAACGGCCATCAGGTCGATGAAAGGCACCAAGTTGAGAGCAGCATCGAGCGACTTCTTGCCGCCCTTGCTACTCGTGCCCAAATCCATGCCACCAGCCATGACACTCTCCCGCGAGGGCCCCTCACCGAGGGGCGCTGTTCATCAAGACAGCCACCCGGCGGACAGGTTCCCCTGCCCAGCCGAATGGCCAACGGCGAACGACGAGGATTACTCCTCGGCGGCCGCGGGGACGCTCATGTTCTTGAACTTGTCGCGGTTCTGAACGATCAGGTTCAGCACCGACACCGACGACTCATTGATGTCGTTGATCAGCGACTGGGTGCGGCCGTTGAGGACCGAGAACGCGACCAGGAGGGGAATCGAGGAGATGAGGCCGAACTGCGTGCAGTTCATGGCCTCGCCGATCGAACCGGCGAGGATGGTGGCGCGGTCAGCCGGGGAGGCGTGGGCGACGGCCTTGAACGAGCCGATGAGGCCGTGCACGGTACCGAAGAGGCCGATGAGCATCGCGGCGTTGCCGAGCATGGCGAGGTAGCCGGTGCGGGCCTCGATGCGGGGCGTCTCGCGGAGCGAAGCCTCGTCGAGCGCCGCCTGGACCTCTTCCTGGCCCTTGGGCACGTTCATCAGGCCCGACTTGACCACGTTGGTCAGGGGGGTGGGCTTCTGGCCGGCGACGTAGTTGATCGCCTTGTCGAGGTCGCCCGCGTAGATGTGCTTCTTCAGGCCGCGGATGAAGCCGTCCTTGTTGATGGACGCGGTCGCGAACAACACGATGGCGCGCTCCACCGTGATGGCCAGGCCGATCACGAAGACGAGCGCGATGGGATACATCGGCCAGCCGCCTTCGTTCCATGCCTCCGCGATACCGGCGAAAATACCCTGCTCACCCTCACCTGCGGCCTCAGCGGCCAGAATCGTCAGCTGTCCAAGCGTCATTGTAGTGTTGCCTCCGAAAGAACCCTTTAGAGCTTCCGGATCAGGAACCCGGAAAAGCGGGCGGACATTAGGCCCCGCTGAAAAGGGGTGTCAAGGCGACCGACGCACACCCACACCGAAAGACAACGGCGCGGGTGTGCTGGAGTTTTCCTACCCGGTGGCCCGCGTGCTAGCCGCCCGCTGATGGCGCGCAAACGAATCGGGGAGCTCCTCCTGGAGCGCGGTGCGATCAGCAAAGAGCAGCTCGACGAAGGCTTGCTCGCCCAGAAGCGGACCCGGCAGCGGTTGGGGGTGACCCTCATTCAGCAGGGCGTACTCTCGGAGATCCAGCTCGCCCAGGTGCTGGCCCAGTCGCTCTCGCTGGCCACCGTCGATCTCAACCAGGTGCAGGTCGACTGGTCGGCGGTGCACATGCTGCGCACCCGCTTTTGCGAGAACCACGAACTCTTCCCCTTCGCCATCGATGGCAAGGGAACGCAGAACAAGCGCCTGCTGGTGGCGATGAGCGACCCGCTCAACCAGCCGGCGATCGAAGAAATCGAGTTCACCACCGGCCTGCAGGTCTCGGCCTACGTCTCGACCCACAGCCAGGTACGCGCGGCGATCCTCCGCTACTACCACAAGGCCACGCCAGCCGAGGCCGCGGCTCGGGCCGTGCCGCCCCCGCCGCCCCCGGAAGACGATCCGCCGATGGTGATGGGCGAGGAGATTATCTCGGTCGCCAACCCGCTTCCCTCGACGACCCAGCCGGGCGCCACGAAGAAGAAGAGCGACTCGGTGAGCAAGGATCTCGACTTCCTCTTCGGGGGCCGGGCGGACGAGGAGAGCGAGGTCGAGAAGCTCGAACGCCGGTTCTGGGCCCTGCTGCGCATCATGCAGCGCAAGGGGTTGATCACCCGCGACGAGTTCCTCGCCGAAGTCGAACGCGACAGCTGACGCGGGTCAGCCCGAGACGGGCTGGAGCATCGGCAGGCGAATGGTGAAGGTGGTGCCCTGCCCCACCCCGCTGGCCACGGTGATCGTCCCGCCGTGGTTCTCGATGATGCCCTGCACGATCGACAGGCCCAGCCCGGTGCCCTTGCCGTCGGGCTTGGTCGAGAAGAACGGCTCGAAGATGCGGGCCTGCGTCTCGAGGGGAATGCCGGCGCCGGTGTCGAGCAGGGTGATCAAAGCGGAGTCGCCGTCGGGCCGGGTCGTGACGCTGATGCGCCCGCCCGCGGGCGTGGCGTGGCAGGCGTTGGTGATGAGGTTGACGAACACCTGCACGATGTTCTGCCGCACCGCGAGGAAGCTCGGCACCTGGCCGAGGGTCCGCTCGATACGCACTCCGTGCTTGGTGAGCACGTGGTCGCAGAAACCGATCGCCTTCTCGATGACCCCGTTGAGGTCGATCGCCTCGGGCTTGTCCTTCGCGGGGCGGGCGTAGCTGACGAGGTCGCGGGTGAAGCGCAGCACCCGCTCGGAGTTGTCGACGATGCGCTTGTA
>JBBRUE010000677.1:0-4397 GCA_038248085.1 Myxococcales bacterium
AGTCTTCGACGTAGTCGAGGTCCACCGAGATCTGCCCCTTCACGATGCCCACCGAGATCGCCGCCACGTGCTGCAGGGGGGGCAGCTTGGAGATCGTCTTCTTCTCGTGGAGCTTGCGCAGCGCCAGCACCAGCGCGACGTAGGCCCCGGTGATGCTCGCGGTGCGCGTGCCGCCGTCGGCCTGGAGCACGTCGCAGTCGAGGGTCAGGGTGCGTGGCCCGAGGGCCTTGAGATCGATCGACGAGCGCAGCGCGCGGCCGATGAGGCGCTGGATCTCGAGCGTGCGCCCCTGCTGCTTGCCCTGCGCGGCCTCGCGGCGCGAGCGATCGTGGGTGGCGCGCGGCAGCATCCCGTACTCCGCCGTCACCCAGCCGCCACCGCTGCCGTACACGTGCGGGGGCACCTTCTCTTCCCATGACGCGGTGCAGTTCACCTTGGTGTCGCCGAACTCCACCAGGCACGAGCCCTCGGCGTGCTTGTTCACGTGGGGCGTCAGCTTGACGGGACGGGTCTCGAGCGAGCTGCGGTTGAAGGAGCGCATGGCGCCGCGCTGTACCACTTCCCCCCCGCGCTCACTCCCCCTTCTTGCCGTCCCGCGCCTCGAGCTGCGCGAGGAAACTCTTCACGCCCGCGGTGATCGCCCGCGCCAGCTTGCCCTGGTACTCGAGGTCAGAGAGCTGGCGGCCCTCGTCGGGGTGCGAGACGAAGCCCACCTCGATCAGCACCGCCGGCGCGTCGAGGCCCATCAGCACGTAGAACGGCGCCTGCTGCACCCCGCGGTCCTGCGCGCCGGTCTCGCCGATCAGCGACTCGTGCACCGCGTACGCGAGCCGCGACGAGTCGACGTGCGTCTCGGCCCGCTGCAGGTCGGCGAGAATGAAGGACAGCGTATCGCCCGACGCGCCCTTCGGCTGCCCGCCCGACTCGGCGTTCTCGCGGGCCGCCACCTTCTTCGCCTCCTCACCCGAGGCCGCGGCCGAGAGGAAGTACGTCTCGATGCCCTGGTTGAGGCGCCGCTGCGTCGCGGTGGGCATCGAGTTGGCGTGAATCGAGATGAAGACGTCGGGCCGCTTCTTGTTCGCCAGCGTCACCCGCTCCGAGAGGTGCACCAGGGTGTCGCGATCGCGCGTCAGCACCACGGTGGCCTTGAGGTCCTTCTCCAGCTGGGCCTTCACCTTCTTCGCGATGGTGAGGCAGAGGTTCTTCTCCAGCAGGCCCTCGGGGCCGGAGGCGCCTTCCTGGGTGCCGCCGTGGCCGGGGTCGATGACCACCATCGGCGGGGTCGCCAGGGCCACCGACGCGGTCGCCAGCAGGAGCGTGAACAGGAGGCGCATCAGCGCCCCCGAGGGTACCCGCAATCAGACCACCTCGATACCCGGCCTCCCATCGACCAGCTGGCCGATGGCCCAGGCCTCGACGCCCTTCCGCTCGAGCGCGGCCAGCGCCCGGGCGACGTGCTTCTCGGGGATCGCCGCCAGCAGCCCACCGTTGGTCTGCGCGTCGGCCAACACGTTCTGGATCGCCTCCGGGAGCCCCTTGGGGAACCGCGTGCCCTTGATCGCGTGCGCGAGGTTCGTCTTCGTCCCCCCCGGCACCACGCCCTGCTCCGCCAGCGCGGCCACCTCCGGCAGCAACGGCACCCGCTCCAGCTCCAGCACCAGCTTCTTCTTCGCCCCCCGGGCCAGCTCCAGCGCGTGCCCCAGCAGCCCGAAGCCCGTCACGTCGGTCAGCGCGTGCACGGGGAACTTCCCGCTGGCGAACACCTCGCCGGCCGCCTTGTTGAGCGTCGCCATCTGCAGGGTGACGCGCTTGATCAACGCCTTCGACGCCACGCCCCGCTTGAGCGCCGTCGTCGCGATGCCGGTGCCCAGCGGCTTGGTGAGCACCAGCACGTCACCCGCGCGCCCGCCCCGGTTGGTGAGCACCTTCTTCGGGTGCACCACGCCCGTCACCGCCATGCCGTACTTCGGCTCCGGCGACTGGATCGAGTGGCCGCCGAGGATCGGAATGCCCGCCTCCTTCGCCTTCGAGGCGCCCCCCGCGAGGATCTCCTTGAGGATCGAGATCGGCAGCTCCCTGGGGAAGGCGACCAGGTTCAGCGCGAAGATCGCCTTCGCCCCCATCGCCCAGATGTCGCTCATCGCGTTGGCGGCGGCGATCTGCCCGTACGCATACGGGTCGTCGAGCACCGGGGGGAAGAAGTCGACCGTCTCGACCACCGCCAGGTCTTTGGTGAGCTGGTAGACGGCGGCGTCGTCGCTCGTCTCGAAGCCGACGAGGGCCGCCTTCACCTTCACGTTGGGGAGGCCGGCGAGCAGCTCACCGAGCAGGTCAGGCCGCAGCTTCGCGGCGCAACCGGCACAGTTCGAGAGGGACGTGAGGCGGGGCACGGACGCGTTCATGACGCGCCTTCAATCACAACGGCTCAAGCCGGGCGCAAGTACCCGCGCTCGAGCAGGCTGGCGACGGCGGTGGCGATCACCACGTCGTCCTGGCTGGCGTTGTCGAACACCCCCTGCAGCGAACCCCAGTTGAGCACCAGCTGGAGCACGTCGAGCTCCTCGGGCTGCAGGTCGCGCAGCGCGGGCTGCATCGGCACCGCCAGCGTGAGGGTCTGGTCCATCGGGGGCAACGAACCCTGGATCCGGCGCAGCTCGTCGAGCTGGCGCAGCGCGTCCATGAGGAGGTGCTCGGTCGACTCGTCGAGCTCCGTCATGAACTCCTGGTTGTCGGGCGGCCTCAGCTCGAACTCGCCCACTTCCCAGGTGATGATCCGGTTGAAGCTCTTCTGCGGGCCCAGGTCGTGGTTGTCGTTGATGACCGCGTAGTAGACCTTGCCCTGGCGCAGGTAGATGCGCGCTTCGTGCTCGTTGTTCACCACGAGCACGCCGTTCTTCTTCGACGTGTGGAAGAGCTGCAGCAGGTCGGGGAGCGGGACCTCTTCGATCTTCCCCGTCATCGCCGTCTTCGTCTGGCGCTGGCTCTGCACGACGGCGACCTGCTCGAGGTTCTGCTTCACCTGCGCGTCGGACAGCTCCATCGCGTTGGCGCCGGCCTTCACCAGCTTGAGGATCGAGGTGCCGACCAGGATGCGGTCGCCTTCCTTGATGCGCGAGCTCTTCACCTTCTCGCCGTTGACGAAGGTGCCGTTGGTCGACCCGAGATCCTCGATGGTGATCTTGCCACCCGAGAGCGTGATCTTCGCGTGCTTGCGCGAGACCATGTCTTCGACGAGCACGATGTCGAGTTCACTCGAGCGGCCGATGATCAGCTGCTTGTCGCCCTTGAGGGGAAATTCTCCGCCCTGGTACTTCCCGGAGATGAACTTGAGGGCATACGCATCAGACACGATCGAAACTCCCTGGGGCGCCGCGGCGCGATGGACCTGAAGCATCACTCACCCGACCCACCCTTTGCAGCCTCTTTCGTCCCGGGACCCATGTCCTTGACGAGGCTCAGGTACATCTCTGCGCTCTTGTTGCCGGGGTTGCGCCCCAGCACGTCTTCCCACACCGTGATGGCGTCTGCCCGCCGCCCCGCAGCGTACAGCGTGATGCCGTAATGCACCCGCCCCGGGAGATAGTTCGGGTTCACGCGGAGAATCGCCTCGAACTCCGCCAGCGAGGCCGGGTGATCGTTCAGGTCGCGCAGCACGTTGGCCAGCTTGAGGCGAATGTCGACGAAGGTGGGGCCCAGCTCGAGCGCGCGGCGGTATTCGATCACCGCTTCGTCCAGCATGCCCGACGAGGCGTACACATTGCCGATGTCGGCGTACATGTTGGCGATCTTGCCCTTCACGAAGGGGTCCATGCGCTGGGGGTTGCTGCGCTGGCGATTGAGCGCCGCCGCGTAGACTTCCTTCGCTTCGCGGTACCGCCCCATGTCGTTGTAGATGACCGCGAGGTTCAACGCGGCGTCGGTGTAGGCCGGGTTGATGCGGAGCGCGGCCTCGAAGGCCCGCTGCGCCCGGGCGAACTGACCCTGGTCGTGATAGATCACGCCGAGCATGTTGTAGACGTCGGCGAACGCCTGGTTCTGCTCGACGACCTGGGTGAGGTAGCCCTCGGCTTCCTGGTACTGCTTCTTTTCGAAGTAGCCGCGGCCCAGCGTGAGCAACTGCTTGAGGGCGTCATCCATCGGTCAAACCTCTCAATGAAGGCGCGTACCCTACAGGATCCCACCGGGAAAGCTAAACAAGCCACGCGCGTCTTCCTGCAGTGACAGCCGGGCGGTCGCCTTCTCGTCGACCGGGCGATCCGGCGCGGTGCCGACCAGCCGGTAGTCCTCGGCGATGACCACGTCTTCCCGCTCGCTGCGAATGAACCAGGCCTCGCTGCGGTAGCTGCGTTGGCTCACGCCGGCGAAGGGCACCCCACCGTCTTCCTGCGGCTGGGCTC
>JBBRUE010000678.1:0-4379 GCA_038248085.1 Myxococcales bacterium
AGCCCAGCAGCAGTCCGACGGCGATGAGGGGGAACCGGTTCACCCGGCGCTATCTGCGCCCATGTGGTGTCGCCTTGCGCTCGCTCACGTCACTTGTCGAACACGCGGCGGTAGCGGACCTGCAACGACGGCCTCACGGGTGTGTGTCGTTGCACGGGCCCGGCTCCTTGCCCTTCGCCCACGGGCCCCGCGACCTCGCACGAGTTCCTGCCACTTCGCGGGAACACCCGGCACCTCAGCGGCCGCCGAGCAGCTGGCGCAGGCGCTCGATCCAGCGACCGTCCTTCAACGTGTCGGCCATCACCGTCAACTGGCGCCAGCCCAGCACCGTGAGCCGCGAACGTTGCTCCGCGTCACGCACCATCGCGTGCTTCTGGAAGTGGAAGGCGTAGCCGTCGATGTGCAACGCCACCTTCTGGCCGGGCCACGCGACGTCGAGGCGGATGACGTAGCCGTGGGCATCGCGCACGACGTGCCGAAGCTCGAAGGCCGGCAGGCCGACCTGCACCAGCGCTCGAGTCACCCGCACCTCGAGGGCGCTGTCGAGTCCGCCACCCGAGAGGCGCACCACCAATTCCATCAGGTCGGGCACGCCTCCCAGCTGCTGCCGCGTCAGCGAGAGCTTCGACACCGAGTCCCGGATCCACGAGCCGATCTCCTTCTTCCGCCGCCAGGCCGCGTGGAGCGCCTGCTCGAGATCCGGCTTCGACACGGTTCCTGCGAGGTCGATGAGCGTGCGGGCCAGCGGCGTGACGGGAATGCCCCCGCTCTTGCGGAACGGCCTGAAGGGCGTCCGGCTGCGATGCACGCGCGTCTGCGCCGGCTCCACCATCTTGCGACCGTGCGGGACGGTGAGGTCGGTGACGAAGGGCTTCACGAAGCCATCGAGGCCATGCAGGTACGCCGCTGCGTGGTGCGAGATCGCACAGCCCCCCCCACCCCACATCGCGAGCGCCAGCGCCTCCTGCTCCCACGACGGCGCTGCGCCACGGAACCGGTACACGCCCCGGTAGATCGCCTCCAACGACCCGTCGGCCACCCTCCAGTCCAGGGCGCTCTCGGTGACCCCGGCCTCCAGCGCCTGTCGTCGCCCAATCAGCCCGTATTGCCTCCGAGCCAACACTTCCAAACCAAACATCGTCGCCATCGCCACCCTCCTCGACCGGACATAGCAACGAGGTCTGACAAGTGACCTCGCGCGCAGGCGACGCCCGGCGACGCCCGTTGGGTCCGATGGCCATGTCCCAACAAGGTGGATGGACCCGATGGCGGGGGCTACCGGCTGCCGGCCGCGCTCCCAGTCGCCGAGGCCTCGGCGGTCGTCGTCGGGTCGTCGGCCAGCACCGCCAGGGTCTCGATGCCGCCGCCGCGCACCAGGTCCATCACCTCGAGCGCGCGCCCGTACTCCATCGACGAGTCGGCATCGAAGAACACCACCTTGTCCGGGCGCGCGTTCACCATGCGCACCAGGCGCGACGCCAGCTCCGCGCGCAAGATGACCTCACCGTTCACCTTCGTGACCCCGTCGCGCTCGACGGTCAGCACCAGCGCCGGCAGCGTGCCCGGCGGCGGAGGAGGCTGCTCTTCCTCGACCTTCGGCGGCACGTTGAGCCACACCTGCTTGGTCAACAACGGGGTCACCACCATGAAGATGATCAACAGCACGAGCACCACGTCGACCAGCGGCGTGATGTTCATCTGCGGCTTGATCCGCCTGGGGCCCTTCCCACCGTCGAGTTCGACGCCCATGGCTCAGCCTTCCTTGTTGGCGCGATCGATGACCTGCAGCGACGCGCCGGGGAACCCGAGCGCCTGGCAGCGCTTGAACATCGCGCGCACCTTCCCGTAGGCGAGGGCGGTGTCGGCCTTGAGCACCACACGGGTCTCGGGCTTCACCTCGTGGAGCGCCTTCAACTTCGCCACCAGCGCGTCCTCGCCCAGCTCTTCCTTCTCGAAGAAGAAGCGGCCGTCCCTGGTGAGGGTGACGGTGGTCGGCTCGAGCGCGCCGTTGCCCTTGTCGGGGTTGGCGATCGAGGGGAGCGTCACCGACGCGCCAGCCTCCATCTGGGGGGCGACGACCATGAAGATGATCAGCAGCACCAGCACCACGTCGACCAGCGGCGTGATGTTGATCTCTGGCTTCACGCCCCCGCGGCGGCGCGCGCTGGAACCCGCGTCCGGCAGCTCAGCTCCCATGGGCCTTGCCCTGCCGCGCCTCGAGGAAGTCGATGAACTCACCGCGCGCCTGGTCGAGCGCGAGGAGCAGGCTGTCGCCCTGCGAGGTGAGCCAGTTGTAGGCCAGCACCGCGGGGATGGCGACGACGAGGCCGAGCGCCGTCTCGTAGAGCGCCTCGGAGATGCCGAGCGAGACGCTGCCCAGGCCGCCCGAGCCTTCCTTCGCGATGCCCTGGAACGCGGTGATGATGCCGAACACCGTGCCCAGCAGCCCGACGAAGGGCGCGATGGAGCCGACCGACGCGATGACGTTCATGCCCCGGCGCACGTCGGCCGCCAGCGCCTCGGTCTTGCGGCTGAGCTCGCGGCGCGTGGCCTCCACCGGCGAGAGGGCCGACGGCTTCGCCTTCGCGGCGAGGTATGCCGTCGCCCCCGCCGCGAGCAGCTTCGCGAGGTGGCCCTTGTTCGACTCGGCCTGCTTCACGAGGCCCTCGGCGTCGTCATTCTCGAGCAGCGCGCGGGCCTCGGTGGCGAAGGTGCGCGAGGCGCTGCGCGAGCGCCAATACGCGAAGAGCCGCTCGAAGAAGATGGCCAGCGAGGCGAGGGCCATGAGGAGCAAGGTGCTGGCGACGGCGATGGCCGGCGGGCCCATGTGGTTGAGGATCTGCGTGATGGCGTCCATGGTTCATTCCCTCAGGGAGAAGGTGATGTTGACGATCTTGAAGACGATGAGGGGCGCGCCCTCGAGGGTGGCGGGCTGGTATTTCCAGCTCTTCACCACCGCGAGGGCGGCCGAGACGAAGGGCTCTTCGCCCTTGAGCACCTGCACGCGGCCGACGTGACCGTCGAGTTCGACGACGATCTTCAGCACCACGCGCGCCTCCTGTCCGGTGATGCGCGCGCTCTCGGGGTACTCCGGCTGCACGTTGTCTTCCGACGGCTCGGGGGGCTCGGCGTCTTCGGGGAGGTTCACCGGCCCCGAGGTGCCCGCCTTCGCGATGACCGGCGCGGCCGACTCGTCCTCGTCGCGCGCGCCCGAGCCGAGGCCGGCCCCGCTCCCGTCCCCCGTTCCCCCCACGGCCACGGCGATGGCAGCGACCGCGGTGTCTGACTCCGGGGCGGCCTGCCTGGGCACCTCTCTGGGCGCGAGCATCGCGGCCGCGGCGGGCGCAGCGGCGGGGCTCGGCGCGGGCGGCGGCGACGGGGCCTCGGCCACCACCGGCGGAGGCGGCTTCGGCTTGACGCGCTTCGGCAGGGAAGGCGGCGTCTCGAGCTTCATTGGCTCGGGCGGCGGCGGCGGCGGGTGGAAGCTGACGTCGACCTGCTTCGGCCTGGCCTCCTCGAGCGGGCGCGACGACGAGATGGCGGCCACCACCACCACGAAGCCGCCGAGCGCGAACGTCGCCGCGACGAACGCCACCGTCAGGCGCTTGCGCGCCACGCCGACATCGGTCTGCAGCTCGAAGGCGTCGAACATCGTGACGGCTGTGTAGAGCGACCGGTGGGCAGCGCGATGGCGGCCAGGTCGCGGTCTGGTCACGGTGCGACCACGCGACGGTCACGCGCTCTTGACCGGGCCGTCACAGAGACGGCCCTGTCGCAGCGACCGCGAGGTGAACTCACCGATGTCGCCGATGAGGCGCGCGCGGCCAGGGCGCGCGCTCGGCCTCAAGGCCCTGACGGCGCCAGCGTTGCGCCAGGGCTGAGAAGCCTCGAGGAGCACGAGAGGTCCCCGCTGAGGGCGCGAGGCAAATCGGGGAGCGGCGCCTGAAGCGGGCGTGAGGGGCGTCAGTTGGGTTCGTGAAGGTCGTCGCTGATCGCGCGCCTCGGGGAGTGCTCGCCCGGCCGGACTGAATTCAGCGCGAGGTGAACGCCCCGACATCGCCGGTGCCGCGCGCGCGACCGAGGAGATCCTTCCCACCATCGCCGTAGGCCGCCAGGTCACCGAGCCCCAGCGCGGGAGACAGCGGCGCGAGGCGGTAGGGCTCCGGACCGCTGCCCACGAAGCCGGGGACGTCGAAGCGGTTGTCACCCCCGAAGCCCGCGCACCACGGCGGCAGGAGGTTCTTCGCCAGCGTCAGCGTGCCGGGGCATGGCGCGAAGTTGTGAATGACGTCTGGCCCCTGCGTGCGCTCGGCGACCAGGCACTGCGTCAGCGAGAGCGACGGCGTGCGCGAGGTCGAGCCCGAGAGGCTCACCGCGCC
>JBBRUE010000679.1:0-4377 GCA_038248085.1 Myxococcales bacterium
CGGCGCCCCGGCGCTCGTCGCGCGCTACGTGAAGCCCGGCATGCGGGTGGTGATGCTCGGGGCGGGCAAGAGCGGCGCCCTGTGTCTGGCCCAGGCCCGCGAGTCGATGAAGGGGCAGGGCCAGCTCATCGCCCTCGACATCAGCCAGCCCGCGCTCGAGGCGCTGTCCGCGCTGAAGCTGTGTGATGCCTTCGCCAAGGTCGATGCGACCCAGGGCGTCGAGGTGATGGAGACCATCTCGAAGCTGACCTCGGGCCAGCTCGCCGACCTCGTCGTCAATTGCGCGTCGGTGCCCAACACCGAGATGGCGTCGATCCTCTCGGTGCGCGACGGCGGCACGGTGATCTTCTTCTCGATGGCCACCAGCTTCACCACCGCCGCGCTGGGGGCCGAGGGCGTCGGCAAGGACGTGCAGATGATCGTCGGCAACGGCTACGTGCCGCACCACGCGGAGCTGACCCTCGAGCTGCTCCGGCGCCAGGACGGCCTGCGCAAGCTCTTCGAGCAGCGCTACATCTGACCCACCTGTTCATTCAGAAGGTGAAACGGTCCGTGGCCCCCGCCGTACGGTGAAGAATGGCCGTCCAGCCGATCAGCGCGTCGACCTTCGGTTCCACGTCGGGCGGCGTGAGGCCGATCGACGCCATCGAGCCCGAACAGGCGAACAGCCGGGCGTGGCCCGAGTCGCGGACGACATCGAGCAGCTGGCGGATCGTCGGGACGCCGCGGAGCTCCATGGTGGCGTTGACGTCGTCGCGCTCGAGGTCGGGCTCATCGAGCTTGCCCCGCACGAGGCGCTCGAGGGCCCACCAGAAGAAGAACAGCTCGACCTCGCGGCCCAGGGCGGTCGCTGACGCGGCGATCGACAGCCCCTGGTGGACGGCGTCGTACTCGCCGCGGTGGAGAAAGATGCAGACGGGCCCGGCCATGCGCGACCTTCTACGGCCAACCACGACCGCTCGCGTTATTGAAACGACCGCCAGGTGACATTGGTTAGGGAATTCGCAGGCTTCCGTGTGGAATCAACCGGAAGGTCCCTGTTAGGAGCCGACGCCGCAATGCACGATGAGACCACAGCGAAGCGCAAAGATGCCCACCTGGATCTCTGTGCCACGGAAGAGGTCGCGCCCCGCGAGAACCTGACGCTCCTGGGCGACGTGCGGCTGGTGCACTGCGCGATGCCTGAGTTGACGATCGACCAGGTCGACCTGAAGACGAGCTGGTTCGGCAAGACGCTCAAGGCCCCCGTGTTGGTGACGGGGATGACCGGCGGCACTGAGCGGGCGGGGCAGGTGAACCGGGACGTCGCGCAGGTGGCTGAAGAGTTCGGGGTCGCCTTCGGCGTGGGCAGCCAGCGCGCCATGGCCGAGCGGCCGGACCTGACCTCGACCTTCGCGGTGCGTGGGGTGGCGCCGAACACCGTGCTGATCGGCAACCTCGGCCTGGTGCAGGCCTCGCGCATGACGATCGATCAGATCCGCCGGCTGACCGACGGCATCGGCGCCGACGCCCTCGCGCTCCACCTCAACCCCGGGCAGGAGCTGAACCAGCCCGAGGGCGATCGCGACTTCGAGCGCGGGTACCTCACGGTGGCCGCGCTGGCGAAGGCCTACGGCGATCGCCTGCTGGTGAAGGAGACGGGCTGCGGCATCTCGCCCGAGGTGGCCCGCCGGCTGGTGGACTGCGGCGTGAAGAACATCGACGTCTCGGGGCTGGGCGGCACGTCGTGGGTCCGGGTGGAGCAGCTCCGCTCGTCAGGCGTGGCGCGCGAGGTCGGCGCGCAGTTCGCCGGCTGGGGCATTCCCACGGCGGCGGCGATCGCCTCGGTGCGCAAGGCGGTCGGCAACGACGTGCGTCTGGTGGCGTCGGGCGGCCTGCGCACTGGCCTCGACCTCGCCAAGGCGATCGCGCTCGGGGCCGACGTCGGAGGCCTGGCGCTGCCGCTGTTCCGCGCACACCAGGAGGGCGGGGTGGCCGCGGTGCGGCTGGCGCTGCAGGTCGTCATCACCGGCCTGACCTACGCCTTCGCGCTGACCGGGAGCCGCAGTGTGTACGAGCTGCGCCGGAAGCCGCGCGTCGTGACCGGTGAACTGAAGGACTGGTTGGGGGCGTTGGCATGAAGACCACGGAGAAACACATGGCGGATCTGATCACCTCGCGGCTCTCTGGGTTTCACAAGCTGCCGGTCGCCGATCGGCTGGGCACCATCTCGCGCATGATGCGGTTGTCGGGTGACGAGGTCGCCGCGCTGCAAGGCGCCGGGCTGAGCACCGAGATGGCCAACCAGATGATCGAGAACGCCATCGGCACCTTCAGCCTCCCGCTGGGGCTGGGGCTCAACATGCAGGTCAACGGCCGCGACTACATCGTGCCGATGGCCGTCGAGGAGCCGTCGGTGGTGGCCGCGGTGAGCTTCGCCGCGAAGATCGCGCGCGAGGGTGGCGGGTTCCAGGCGGAGGCCGACGACCCGATCATGATTGGCCAGGTCCAGGTCACCGGCTACGGCGATCCCTCGGAGGCGTCGCGCGTGCTGGTGGAGCACAAGGAGCAGTTGCTCGCGCTGGCCAACAGTTTTCACCCCGCGATGCAGGCCCGCGGCGGTGGCGCGAAGGACATCGAGGTGCGCGTGCTGCCGGCTCCGGAAGGGGCGCGGGGCGAGCCCATTCTCGTGCTGCACCTCTACATCGACACCCAGGAGGCGATGGGGGCCAACCTCATCAACACCATGTGCGAGGGCGTGGCGCCGCTCGTGGAGCAGCTGACCGGCGGCAAGGTCTTCCTGCGCATCTTGTCGAACCTGGCCGATCGCCGGCTGGCCCGCGCGTCGGTGCGGATTCCGGTCGAGTCGCTCGCCGATTTCAACCTGTCGGGAGAGGCGATCGCCGAGGGCATCGTGCAGGCCAGCCGGTTTGCGCAGGCCGATCCGTACCGCGCGGCGACGCACAACAAGGGCGTGATGAACGGGGTCGACTCGGTGGCCATCGCCACCGGGCAGGACTGGCGGTCGATCGAGGCCAGGGCCCATGCCTTCGCGTGCCGTGACGGGCAGTACCGGCCGCTGTCGACGTGGACCCTCGAGGAAGGCCACCTCGTCGGCCGGATCGAGCTCCCGCTGGCGCTGGGCACCGTGGGCGGGTCGATCAAGGCGCACCCGCAGGTGCAGGCGGCGATCAAGGTGCTGCGGGTCACCAGCGCGCGCGAGCTGTCGATGGTGATGGCGGCGGTCGGCCTCGCGCAGAACTTCGCGGCGGTCCGGGCGCTGGGCTCGGTGGGCATCCAGAAGGGCCACATGGCGTTGCATGCCCGGTGCGTGGCGGTGACGGCCGGCGCGCGGGGCCACTGGGTCGAGGCGGTCGCCAACGCGCTGGTGAAGGTCGGCCAGGTGAAGGTCGAGAAGGCGAAGGAGATCCTCGCGGCGATGATGCTCGAGGAGGCGCAGCTCGCCCCCAGTCCCTGAGGAGGCGCAGCCCGTTGGCGCCGAAGCGGGGCCCTGGCGGCGGGAACGCCACGTCGGCTCCCAGCGCGTCGCCGGAGCTGTAGGTTTCCAGCTCGCCCGACGCCAGAGCTCCCTCTGTCGCGCGAAACCGTGCACGGCGTGGGCGGCGACGGTGCTGGAAGATCGTCGGTCCGCGTGGGAGACGAGTGCTCGTGAGCATCCGCATCTCCGCATTTGGCCCGGGGAAGGTGATCCTCCTCGGGGAACATGGCGTCGTGTATGGCCACCCGGCGTTGGCGGCCGCGATCTCCCGGGGCGTACGCGCCTGGGGAGAACCCGCCGAGTCGAGCGCTCTGGAGATCCCCGACGGACTGAGCCCGGCCCAGCAGGACGTGCTCGAGCGCGCCTTCGCCCGTGCGGCGAAGAAGACCGGCCACCCGAAGATCTCCGTGCACCTCGAGAGCGAGTTGCCGCTGTCGATGGGGCTCGGTAGTTCCGGAGCGTTGTCGGTCGCCGTGGCCCGGGTGCTGCTCGAGGCCCGCGCGGCTCGACCCGCGGCCGCGAAGGAGGTCGAGGCGCTCGCCTTCGAGATGGAGAAAGAGTTCCACGGCACGCCGAGCGGCGTCGATCACACGACCTCCGCGCGCGGCACGATGGTGCTCTTCCGCAAGGGGCGCAGCGTCGAGGTGCGGGCGAAGAAGCCGGTGAAGGTCCTCGTGGCGCTGGTGGGGCCACGTTCGGCGACGAAGCTGACGGTCGGCGCACTCCGGGAACGGCAGAAGCGGTGGCCGGCGCGCTACCGCCGCGTGTTCGAGCAGATCGGCGCGCTGGTGCTCGACGGGGCCGCGGCCGCGCGCCGGGGCGACCTCGAGGCGCTCGGCGACGTGATGAACATGAACCACGGCCTGCTCAGCGCGCTCGGGCTCTCCAGCCCGCCGATC
>JBBRUE010000680.1:0-4370 GCA_038248085.1 Myxococcales bacterium
GTGACTGGGCAGCGGCACTCGGAGTTGGTGCGCCGGCCAGGCCCATGCTTCGCAGCATCGCCTGCAGGGGCGAGTCGGGCGTCAGGGTCCACGATTGCCCTTCGGTCGAGACGGTGAGGGCCTCGCGCTCGGCGACCCAGCGCAGATTTCCGGTTCGCTGCGCCCCGACGCCCACCAACTCGAACTGCACGTCGGGCTGGCGCGCCATGAGGGCCTCGAGCGCTGCGAGTTCTTCCGGGCTCCACGTCGAGCGAAGGGTGATGGTGTACCAGCGCGCGTCGGCGATGCGGTCGAGGAGCTGCAGCAGCACTCGAGCATGGGCCCTCAGCTCGAGCCGCCGGGCGCTCGAGGGGCGCTGCCGCGTGAGCGGTGACAGCGCGGCCGGGTCGGTCGGCGTGCTGAGCTGCCAGACGACCAGCGAGTGCAACGGGCCACCGCCGAGGCGATGCTGCGGAGCATGGGGCTGGCCGGCGCGCCGACTCCGCAGCCCGCCTCCCAGTCACCACCTCAGCTCTCGTTGTCGATGTGACGGCGGGGGCTGTCGCGCGAGGCTGATTCGCGGGGCACCCGCACGTCCGAAGTCCTGGAACGCTCCCCGCGGGCCCTCCCCAGTCCGCACTCCGGGGCGACCGACGAGGCCGTTGCGGGCGGCGCTCTCCCTCCAGCCACCCTGCCTCCTTCCGATTTCGCCGGGTTGTTCTTCCTTTCTCTCTGGAGTCCTTGCCGCTGATGCGCTCGACGAAGTAGCTCCACGCCCGTGGGACTTCGCGCGCACCTCGAGCTGCACCCCCGACGTTCGCTGCTGAACGCGATGGGGCTCTTCGGAGACAAGGTCCTCTTCGAAAAGAAGGGCACCCTCCCGTTCGCGTGGTTCCTGTTCTTCGCCCCCGAGGACTTCAACCCCAGGAACAAGGGGTCGAGCACGCTCTCGGTCGAGGCCTCGAGCGGCGTCGAGAGGGCGCGCGAACGGCTCGCGCTTCTTCGCCTCAACGCGTCCGCCCCGTTGATGAGAGTGCTCGAGCGCTTCGTCGAGCTGGTGGCGAGCGCAGGGCCGGGGCGGCTCGTCCTCAATACCGCTGACCTCGACAGCTCGAAGGCCGAGCTGACCCTGCCGCTCACCTGGCTGGCAGACCAGCGCGGCACGCGCCTGAGCAAGCGAGCCCTCGAGCAGGCGGAGCGACTCTTCGGCGAGGGCATCGCGTGGGGCGCGGTGGACGAACCCAACGCCGACCTCTCGACGATCGACCTCGATGACGCGGGAGAAGTCGTCGGCTTTCCGCTCAGCGCCCGGCACCAGGACGTGCTCACCGCGGGTGAGGATCGCGAGGTAATCTCCCCCCGACGCGCTGCCCCGGACGAATCGGCCCAAGCGATCGCAGCAGTGCTGGCCAACCCTGACGATCTCGCGGCCCGCCTCGTTTGCGCGGATCTCCTCACCGCGCTGGGCGACCCGCGGGGGGAGTTCATTCTGCTGCAGTGTCAGGGACACCGATTGACGATGAAGCAGGAGAAGCGCCTCGACAAACTACAGAGGTCGCTCGGGCCGGAGCTGGAAGCGCCCTTCAGCCCCGCGCAGATCACCTTTGAGAACGGCTTCGCGGCGAGGGCCCGCTTCGACAGCCCACCGGAATCGATCCCGAAACCGGACGACCTCTGGAAGACGGTTCACACCCTCGAACTCAGGGGGGCTCCATCGATGCTCTCTGCGCCCGTCTTTCGAGCTGTGAAACGAGTCCACCTCGACGCGAGCGACGTGCCTTCACTGGCCGATGCCGGGCGCCCCGTTCCGTTCCGCTCGATCTGCTTCGGAAGGGACCACACGGCCGAGACCTGGCAGGCGCTGCACTCGGTCACCCTCTTTCCAGAGCTGGTCGAAGTGGGCGTCGAGGACTCGATCTCCGTCTGGTTGCCCGAGGGCGCGAAAGAACTCATCCACCGCCGCCCGGGAATGAGGGTGCGCAGTGACGAACTCGACCCTGCCGAGCTGCGGCTTTTGACTGCGGCAGAAGACGCTGAGCGGCGCGCGAAATGGGATGCCCCGGGTCGAGGGTCGCAGCTCCCCGGGGCGCGCTTCGACAACGGCTGAGCGTCGCTGACCAGTCCCCCTGGTCGAGGGGTCTGAGCGCCGGCCGGGGTGCCTGAGTCCACCCTGTCGGGCCTCGCGAAGAAGAGCACCAAAGAACTTGGAGTCGCTGCGTCACCCCCAGCCACCTCGCGACTCGCGAGCGCCTCACGCGCGAGAGCCACGCCTCGTTCAAGTCGACCCGGTATCGTTCGACTCGTCAGTCACGCGCCCCGGGCGCAGAGGTTCGAACATGCCGCACGCGAGCGGCTCGATTCCCGCGAGGCAAGGGCGCTGTCGCAGCCAACGCAATTCTCAGGAGCACAGGGACTTCGACACGTGCACGCGCTGAGCAACCCCACGGCGAAGAACAGCAGCCGCACACCCGCTCAATATCACGCGGGCGGCTGAGCAGCGCGGCTCCGGCCCAGGCGCTCGAGGTGCCAGGCCATCAGGAAGAGCCGCTTCTCGGCGCGCTCCAGGCGATCGCGCAGCCGCCCCGCGAGCACGCCGGGCATCACCAGCGACGAGACCGTCGAGAGCACCAGGAACAGCTTGGTGAGGTCCGCGGGGAAGTGCACCACGCGTCAACGCGACCAGGTGCTTGAAGATCTTCGCCTGTTGCGCGGGCGTCAGGCCGATGCCGGTGTCCGTCTCGAAGGGCGAGCTACGGCAGCGACGCCAGGCAGGGTGACCCGGAGGTCCGTTCGCTGATCAGGTCTCGAAGGGCCATCGAAGGTCACCGGCCAGGTTCTCCGGACGAGACTCCCGACCCGGAACGAGACAAGACCAACCGCGACTCCCGGCACTCGGTGCACTGCACGTGCACGAAGCCTCGCGCAAGCTCCCCGCACCCCAGGTACCGCCGCACCTCCGTGTGCACCCGCGGCGGCAGTGTCAGCTGCGCCAGCAGCTCGGGCCACCCACGACGCACCACTTCGTGCAGCACCGTCTCTTCCGGCCGCCGCCGCTTCTCCAGCACCTGCCCGCCAACCCCTCCGTCCACACCTCATCGTCTACTCGCCACCTCCGACATCAGCCGTGGTGGCGCCTTGCCTCCAGCGCCTGGGCGCTCCAGGTCCGCTCTTACCGCGTGAGACCTCGTGCTCGACCGCCACCTTCCGGCAGGCCGTCCCGTGGATCCGTCCCAGCGATGCGATTCCCTCGTGGGCCTGATGGCGTGCGGTCCGCGCAAGGATCCCTTCGGTTCGCTCGCCTCCGGCGCCTGCACCGACGACGCTCAGTGCGTCATCGCCACCTGTCCCAAGGCGTGCAAGCAGGGTCAGCCGTTCTGCACCTACCCGACCGTGCACGCGAAGGTCGACGTGGTGAAGGCGTGTCCGTGCTTCGAGACTCCCACCGCTTCCAGTTGCGCGACTCCGGCGGGCGAAGCGTGCGGTCCCCAGCCAGGGTGCGCCGGCCCGTTCGACGTCGAGCAGCTTCGGGCGAAGTGCGTCTCGGGAAGCTGTGCCGCGCGCATGGCGGACGGCGGCGTTCCTCCCTGAGCTACGGCGGCCGGTTCAGCAATCGCAGCGGAGCCAGCAGGACCTTGAGCAGCGCCAGGTGCGGCTGCTGGAGGATCGCGATCGGACGGCTCCGCTTCAGCACGACGTCCCACGGCGCTGCCCGACCCCTATGGCCTACGTGCCCCAGAAGCGCATCGCCACCAGCACGTTCCACACGGGCAGCCGTGCGTGGAGCAGCCGCGAGGCAGAGAGGTGCCCGGGCGACGAGGCCAGAAGCAGAAGTCCGGGGCTACACGTTGAGGTGGAGCTGAGGGGGAGCGGTCGACTGAGGGAGGAGGAGGGAGCGAGAAGGGAGACCCAGCTCCGCCAGCAAACGGCGGAGGAGTTGCTCGAGAAGCTGGGCCTCTTGACGCCGCGCAGGCTGCTACCGCCCGAGCGCGGCCCGCCGCAACTGGAGCTGTCGATGTAAAGGCACGCCCCGCGCGTCACGGCCTCCGACAGGCGGGCGCTTCTGCGCGCCGACACCGAAAAGTCGCCGCTGCGGACCCTTAGGCCAGACTCGCGCACGGTAGCCACACGCCTTGCCCCCTCACCCGGCAGGGACTCTCCACGGCCTCGCCTCGGTTTCGGGCGCTTCATCTGTCCTCTTCTTCTCAGTTCGTGGTCAAGGCGGCCGGGCTCGCATAGGTCAAGATCTGCCCCTCTGGACCATGCGCGGCCGTGGGCAGCATCGACTCCAGGTGGATGCTCGTGTCCAGCGCGCGACGGGTGGTACACGACGGGCACCAACCCCTGTTCTTGCAGCAGAACGCCACCACTCGTGACTCCGCGCAGCGCTCGCA
>JBBRUE010000681.1:0-4369 GCA_038248085.1 Myxococcales bacterium
CGCGTCCGCCGACGACGGGCGCCGCTCGGGGTCCTTCTCCAGCAACGTGTCGAGGAACGCCTCGACCCCCTCTGGCGCGTTGTTCATCACCGACGACAACTTCGGCGGCCGCGACGACAGGTGCTTCTGCAGCAACTCCGTCACGCTCTCCGCCTCGAAGGGCAACTGCCCGGTGAGCATCTCGAAGAGCATGATCCCCAGCGAATACAGGTCCGCCGACGCCTCGACCTTGCGGCCCATCGCCTGCTCCGGCGCGATGTACTCCGGGGTGCCGGCCAGCAACGACGTGGTGTCATCCCGCTTGGGAATCGGGAGCGCGCTGTCGAGCAACGCGATCGGCTCCTGCCGCGCCAACCCGAAGTCGAGCACCTTCACCAGCAGCTCGCCGTTGTGCTCACGCAGCAGGTACACGTTGCTGGGCTTGAGGTCGCGGTGCACCACGCCCTTCTTGTGCGCCTCAGCGAGCCCGTTGAGGATCTGATCGACGATGCCCAGCGCCACCGCGGGCGCGAGCTGCCCCAATCGACGGATGTACGCGTCGAGCGGCTCGCCATCGAGGAACTCCATCATCAGGAATTCGCGCCCGTCTGGCGTCTTCCCGAAGTTCAGCACCTCGATCAGGTTTCGATGCTTGAGCGACCCGAGCGCCCGCGCCTCCGAGAGGAACCGCTTGGTCCACTCTGCGTCGGCGGCGACCTCCGGCTTGAGCACCTTCACCGCCGCGCGACGACCGATGGCCGGGTGCATCGCCTCGTACACCAGGCCCATGCCGCCCTGCGCGAGGAGCTTCGTCACCTTGAAGCCCCCGAGCTCGAGCCCCACCAGCGGGTCGAGGTCCTGCACCTGCACGGAAGGACCGGGGCTACCGAGGTTGGGGTCTGTTCCGGGCATGGGCAGGTTGTACCAACCCCCGCTCAACGCCACTACTTCGTGGCCGGGGTCCCGGGCTTCTCTTCCTTGCGCACGAAGCTGTCGATGAGCAGCAGGCCCACGCCGACCACGATCGCCGAGTCCGCCACGTTGAAGGCCGGCCAGTACGCCCGCTCGAGCCAGTGCGCCTCGAGGAAGTCGATGACGAAGCCTCGCGCGAGCCGGTCGATGTAGTTGCCGATCGCTCCCCCGAGCACCAGCGGCAGGCCGACCTTCGCCCAGAGCTCGTTCTTCGCGCCCTTCAACTTCGAGAAGTAATACCCGATGAGGATCACCGCCCCGATCGACACGAGGTGGAACAACGGCCCGCGGAGATCAGGCGGCACGGTGCGGAACAAGCCGAACGCCGCGCCCGGGTTCTCCGCGTACCGCAGCCGGAAGTAGTCGTCAGAGAGGACGATCTGGTCCTTCGGGCGGTAGTGGTACCCGTCGAACGCCGCCTCGGGCGCCTTGCCGAAGAACGCGCTCACCTTCGAGGGGGCCTGGTCGAGCGCGGTCGTCAACTTGTCGAGCACGACGAACTTCGTCACCTGGTCGAGCACGATGACGGTGAGGGCGATGGCGGCGAGCCACACGTACTTTCGAGACACCCGCGCCCTTCATCACGGAGCAGCAGAGAGGGCAATCGCGCGCACCGCCCGTTACCCTGCGCGCCGTGATTCGCCGCGTCTTGAAATGGGTTGCGCTCGTGCTGGGCCTCGCCGTCTGCGGAGTGCTGGCCGACGCCTGGCAGGGCCTCGGTCACCGCGCCACCGGGGCTCGCCGCGCCCGCATGGAACACAGTCCCGCCTGGAAGAACGGCGCCTTCCAGAACCCCGAGCCGATCGTCAACCTCTACCGCCCGATGCTGTCTGGGCTCTTCGAGGTCAGCCCCGACGCCTCGCCACGAGAGCCCGTCGACGTGCAGCAGGTCGACCCCGCGTTCCTCGCCGTGCCCCCGCAGAGCGGGCTGCGGCTCACCTGGTTCGGTCACTCCACCATGCTGATCGAGCTCGACGGCCACCGCATCCTCACCGACCCGGTGTGGAGCGACCGCGTCTCCCCGCTCGACTGGATCGGCCCCAAGCGCTGGTACCCGCCCCTGATTCCCCTCGAGAAGCTCCCGCGCATCGACGCGGTGCTCATCTCGCACGATCACTTCGATCACCTCGACCACCGCACCCTCATCGCGATGAAGGACTGGGACACGAAGTTCATCGTGCCCCTCGGGGTCGGCGCGCACCTCGAGTACTGGGGCATCGACCCCGCGAAGATCGTCGAGGTCGACTGGTGGGACCGCACCACGCTCGGCGATCTCGAGATCGTCAGCACGCCGGTGCGCCACGCCTCCGGGCGCCACGTGCTCGACCGCGACGCCACCCTGTGGTCCAGCTACGCGCTGATCGGGTCGAAGCACCGCGCGTTCTTCTCGGGCGACACCGGGCTCTTCACCGCGCTCCAGGACATCGGCGAGAAGCTCGGGCCCTTCGACGTCACGATGATCGAGGTCGGCCAGTACCACCAGGCGTGGCCCGACTGGCACCTCGGCCCGGAACAGGCCCTCACCGCGCACCACATGGTCGGCGGCAAGGTCTTCTTCCCCATGCACTGGGGCCTGGTGCAGCTCGCCTACCACGCGTGGACCGAGCCCCTCGAGCGCGCCCTCACCGCGGCGCAGCGGGCCGACGTGCGCATCCTGTCCCCCCGCCCCGGCCAGAGCGTCGAGCCGGAGGTCCCCACGGCGTACGCCCGCTGGTGGCCCAAGCTCCCCTTCCAGACCGCCGAGCAGCACCCCGTCGTGTCGGGGAACGTCGTCTTCCGGCCGGCGGGACCTTCCGGCGCCGCCCCTTCGCAGTAAGCGACTCGGAGCCCGGTTGATCAGGTGCTACCGTCGCGCCCCTGCGCATGGGTTCCGATCGAGAGACCGCCGTCGACCGCCCTGCGCCGAATGAGTCGGCCGCCGAGACGCCTGCGCCCTCGAGCGCCCTGCTCAACTGCCCCCAGTGCGCCAAGCTCCTCGAGGGCGAGCCGAACTACTGCCCCGCCTGCGGCACCGACATCCGCGGGCTCACCGGCACCTCCGACACTCTCGACGGGCCGCTGAAGGAGAAGCTGATCGACGGCCGCTACCGGGTGCTCGAGAAGCTCGGCGAAGGCGGCATGGGCGCGGTCTACAAGGTCGAGCACGTGCGCATGGGCAAGCTCGCCGCGCTCAAGCTGATGCGCCCCGACCACGCGCTCGACAAGGCGCTCAAGGGCCGCTTCCTCCAGGAAGCCCGCGTCGTCGCCAGGCTCTCGCACCCCAACACCGTGCAGGTCTTCGACTCCGGCGAGCTCGAAGACGGCGGCCTGTTCATCGCCATGGAGTACGTGCCCGGCAAGGACCTCGCCTGGCAGCTCAAGGCCCACGGCCCGATGAGTGAAGGGCAGGCCGCGACCATCGGCGTGCAGCTCCTCGCCTCGCTCCAGGAAGCCCACGAGGCGGGCATCATTCACCGCGACCTCAAGCCCGCGAACGTGATGCTCGTGCGACGCCGCAAGTCGGGCGACGACCAGGTCAAGCTGCTCGACTTCGGCATCGCCAAGCTCCAGGAGGCCGAGGGCCGCAAGTCCACCACCGGCGACTTCATCGGCACCCCCGCGTACATGTCGCCCGAGCAGATCCGCGGCGAGAACGTCGACGCGCGCAGCGACCTCTACTCGGTGGGCTGCCTGCTGTTCGAGCTCGTCAGCGGCCGCCAGCCCTTCGACGGGCCGACGCCGATCAGCATCCTCACCCAGCACTACGAGGCGCCGGTGCCCCGGGTGACCATGGTGAGGCCCGACGCCAACATCTCGCCCGCGTTCCAGGCGGTGATCGATCGCGCGATGACCAAGCGCACCGCCGATCGCTGGCCCGACGCCGAGTCGATGCGCGTCGCGCTCGAGCAGCTGCAGAAGTCGCTGGGCAGCAAGCCCGCCGAGTACACGCCGATGCCCGTCGAGCTGTCCGACAAGATGCTCTCGCGCGAAGACTTCGACAGCTTCGAGCGCTCGCTCCGGTTGCGCCGCTCGCTGGCGCCCGTCTTCGCGATGGCGATGCTGCTGGGGGCCGCGGGGCTCGGCTGGCACGCGATCAAGAGCGGCCCGGCCGAGGTCATCTCGTCCACCGAGATCGAGCCCAACGACCGCGTCGAGCAGGCCACCACCATCGCCCTCGGCCGCCCCGTGCAGGGCGCCATCGGAGCCTCGACCGCCGACGGCGATCGCGACCTCTTCGGGAGCACCGTCGCCGCTGGCCCGCACCGGCTCACCCTCACTGGCGTGCCCGATCTCAACGTCACCGTCGAGGTGCTGCAGTTCGAGCGCGTGCAGAAGGACGACGGCACCACCCCCGAGAAGCTGGTGCGCAAGCTGTTCCTCGACGACCTCGGGCTCGGCGAAGGCGAGCGCCTCGACGGGCTGCAGCTCGCCGCCGGCC
>JBBRUE010000682.1:0-4358 GCA_038248085.1 Myxococcales bacterium
GGCGCCCGCGGTGCGCGACACGCTGCCCGTCTCGCCGCTGTCGATCGAGCGCCGGGTGTTCGAGCTCGCCTTCCAGCTGAACCCGCGCCTCAAGCCGTTCGTGATCGGCGGCGATCACTCCACCGCGTTGCCGGTGGTGCAGGCGCTCGACGCGGTGGCGCCGAAGCCGTGGGGCATCGTGCAGCCCGACGCGCACACCGATCTCCTCGAGACGCGCCTGGGCATCAAGCACTGCTTCGCCACCTGGAGCTGGCACGCCAACGAGCTGATCGGCCGCAAGGGGCGCCTGACCCAGGTCGGCATCCGCGCCTCGGGCCGCGACCGCGCGCACTGGGAGTCGACCCTCGACGTGCGCCAGTTCTGGGCGAAGGACGTGCTCGCCGACCCGCGGGGGCAACTCGACGCCTTGCTGGCCCACGTGAAATCGACCGGCGTGCAGGGCGTGTACTTCAGCAATGACATCGACGGCACGGACGCGAAGTGGGCTGACGCCACCGGGACCCCCGAGCCCGACGGCCTCGAGCCCGACTGGGTGGTCGAGTTGATCCGCCGGCTGGGGAAAGAGGTCGGCCTGCTGGGGGGGGACCTGGTGGAGGTCGCCCCCTCGCTCACCCCGACGCCGCAGAGCGCGCCGCGCACCGTGGCGTTGGCCGCCCGCTACCTCGTGGAGACCATCGATGCTGCGCTGCCGAAGTGACTGTGGCAGGGTCCGCCGCCCGATGCGCCTCGCCGTCCTCCTCGCCGTCTCGTCGTTGCTGCTCTTCGCCACTGGCTGCAAGACCGACTGCCGCCAGCTGTCCGAGAAGCTCTGCGACTGCACCAGCAGCACCACCGAGAAGACGCAGTGCCTCACCGCGGCCTCCACCAAGGAGGCCAACACCGCCCTGCTGACCGTCGCCGATGAGGCCCGCTGCAAGGGGCTCCTCGACGTGTGTGACTGCCGGCTCATCGATCCGCCGGCCGGCAAGGAGCGCTGCGGGTTCGCCGTCGGCGCCGACGGCGGTTTCTAAGCCGCGCCTCAGTCGTTCATCACCGACAGCTCGTCGCGGCGGTTCTTCGACCACGCGTCGGGGGAGTGCCCCTCGGCCACCGGGCGCTCGTCGCCGAAGCTGATGGTGTCGAGCTGGCGGGGACCGACGCCGAGATCCTCGAGGTACTTCCGGGCGACCTCGGCGCGCCGCTGCCCGAGCATCAGGTTGTATTCCTCGGTGCCGCGCTCATCGCAGTGGCCCGAGATGCGCAGCTGCACCGCGGGGTGCTGGCGCAGCACCTTCGCCACCTGCTGCAGGCTCGCCTGGCCCGCGTCGTTGAGCCGGGTGTCATCGAAGTCGAAGTACACGCGGGTCGCCGAGAGCGCCTGCTGGAGCGCGGCGCGGCCGGCGTCGTCTGAGGGGCCCGACGCCGCCGGCTGGGTCATCGCCAGTTGGGGCGCGTCGGCCGCCTTCGCAACGTCGGTGACCGCGAGGGTCGTCGGCTCCACCTTCTGCTGATGCGCACAGCCCGCCGCCGCGAGCACCACCACTCCGAGCCAGCTCTTCATGGGTGTTTCCTTCCGTGTTGGGGGTGAACGGAAGGCAGAACCGTTGCTGCACAAAGAAATGCCGCGCCGGCCTGAAGAAAGGCACGGCGCGGCAGGGTGGGGCGCGATGCCCGGGCGAAACTCAGCCGCGCTGTAGCTTCGCCAGCAGGCGGCGGAGGTCTTCGTTGACCTTCACGAACTCGGTCTTGCCGCGCTCGTCGGCGACCTGCTTCTCGAGCGCCGGGAGGCCCTGCTTGGCTTTGGCCATCGCGTCCTTCGAGTCGTCGACGAGCCAGTCCGCGCCCTGGATGATGGCCAGGCGGGTGTCGAGGTTCTTCTCGGGCAGGCGCTTCATCAGCTCGTCGATGAGGCTCGCGTTGCCGCTGCGGCCGATCTCGTAGGCCGCGCGCTCGCGCACGCCCTCTTCCTTGTCGTCGAGGTGCTTCACCCAGCAGGCGCCGTCGGCCTTGCACTCCGCCGCGGCCGTCGCGCGGTTCTTGTACGCGAGGATCTTCTCCTGGTGCTTCTTCACCGCGCCGGGGAGATCCGCGCACTCCTGGTACTCGGGGTCGTCCTTGCACTCGGCCGCGAAGAGCTTCGGCTCGACGGCCGCGAACTTGTCGAACGCCGCCGGGTCTTCACCGAGCATCGCCACGCCGCGCATCGACTCTTCGCGTGCGCCCCACGGGCCCTTGCCCGCGGTCTCGACCAGCTTGGCGACCGCGTCCTTGCCGCCGATGCGGGCCAGCGACCACACGTACTCCTTGCGCGCGTTGGCCTCTTCTTCGTCGAGCATCGCGGCGATCGGCTTGACCGCCTCCTTGCTGCGCATGCGGCCCAGCGCGTCGGCCGCGCGCATGCGCATGATGAGCTTGATGTCGTCGAAGTCGGACTTGAAGTTGAGGAAGCCGACGATGGTCTTCTCGGCCCGCTTGTCGTGGAGGTCGCCCAGCACCTGGGTGCCCTTCGCGAGCAGCGCGACGTCCTTGATGTTGTTCTTGCCCGCCCACTCGGCGAGCTCCTTGTCCTTGCCCTCGACCACCGGCACCAGCGCGTCGGCCGCGGGCTTGCCGAGCTGGTACAGCCCGAACGACGACTCCATGTAGAAGCTGACGCCCTTGCGCTCCTTGAACATCGCGCGGACCATGCCCGGCACGGCGCGCGGGTCGCCCAGCTCGCCCAGCGCGATGATCGCCTTCTTGGTGATGAAGGGCTCGATCGCGTCGTCGGTGGCGATGGAATACAGCGCCTCGAACGACTCTTTGGCCTTCATGTCGCCCAGCGCGTCGATGGCCGCCAGCACGGTGTAGTTGTCCTTGGTCTTGAGCAGCTTGTTGAGGGCGGGCACCGCCGACGGGTCACCGATGCGCCCCAGCGCGTTGGCGATCTCCTTGTTCAGGTTCTTCGCGTCGGAGTCGCTCGCCGCGGGGTCGATCGCGTCCATCAGCACGGCCACCGACGACGGCTGCTTCGCTTCACCGAGCACGCGGGCGATCGCCGCCTTCACCTCGGGCTTCTTGTCGTCGGCCAGCCGCTTCTCGAGCATCGGCACCATCGGCGCGCCCATGTACTTCGAGCCGCGCAGGTCATCGACGATGTGCAGGCGCTCCTTGGTGTTCTTCGCGCCCGAGAGACGTTTTTCCCAGGTCTCCGGCAGGGCCGGGTCGCTCTTGCAAGCGGAAGTAAGGAGCGCCAGCGAGAGCAGGCTACCAACGACGATTCGACGCATTGCGAACCCCTTTGACAGGTGCAGCGAGAAAGTCGGAACCGGGGCTTCGTAGACTCCCGATCCCCGAGGGTCAACGACACACGAGGAATTCTGCAGGGTTGATCTTCTTGGAGCCATCAAATGTAGGGAAACAGGCAACTCTGTCAGACGCGTGGCGATACTCCCCGCACGGCAGTCAACGGGTCGTTGATCCGCTACCCTTCGGCGTCCTTTTTCCGCAGTCCCCCTCAGGGAGAATCCATGACGGTCAAGATTCAGCGCGGTCGGCAGTTCCTTGCAGGCGATGCCACGGCGCAGCTCTTCGACGACAAGGGCAAGGCGGGCAGCTACCTCAACAAGGCCAGCGAGAAGCTGGTGGCGCAGACCAACACGGTGTTGCTCAAGAAGGGCACTGCGACCGTCAAGCTCGCGACGGCCGACGACTGGAAGAAGTTCCTCGCCGAGAACGCGTCGACGAAGACGCAGACGGCCGACTTCGCCAAGAAGTTCGGCATCACCTTCGAAGACTTCTGCAACGTGGTCGACGACCTCGCGGTCAGCGACGAGAAGGGCCTCGCCCTCAACCTCTCGCCGCGCGGCAACCTCGCCAAGGCGCTCTCGCTCGACAAGGTCGAGGGCAACTACGCCTCCAAGATGACGGCCGAGACGACGGTGAAGCTCGGGGGCATCGGCGGGGTGCGCTCCGACGCGAAGCTGGTCGCCACGCCGACCATCGGCCCGGAGGTGCTCGCCAAGCCCATCGACACCGACTGGGAGCGCGATCGCGTGGAGCAGGAGGCCTGGGCCGACTTCAAGGTGGGCGACGGCTCGAACAAGATCTTCAAGTCCACCGGCACCTCTTCGGTGTTCGACAAGTTCACCAAGCCGAAGTGGGACGACCCTGACGCGATGGCGCTGGTCGACCGCTTCACCATGCCGCTCCACCTCGAGCAGACCACCAAGCCGGACGGCACGGTCGGCTCGCAGGACCGCGACGAGATGTTCCGTGAGACCTACTTCGACGACGCCTCGGGAGCGCTCGGGAAGGCCGGCGCCTCGGTGCGCGCGCGCGTGCGCTTCGACGACAAGCCTCCCTTCACGGTCACCCGCGTCCTCATCCAGGGGAAGGAA
>JBBRUE010000683.1:0-4352 GCA_038248085.1 Myxococcales bacterium
CGATCTACGACTTCGAGAATCGCGTGCTCGGGTACATCGAGGGCCGCCTCCAGCTCGGGCTTCGGGTCACCCCGCACTTCAGGCTGGCGGTCTACTTCGGGTACGCCTCGCCGTTCGTCTTCCAGCGGCAGTTCCCCGGCAACACCTTCGTCGGCGGGGTCGACACCGGCTTCGTCATCGATTGGCGGTGAGCGCGATGGGCATGGTCGACCTGCACCTCCACCTGCTGCCCGGCATCGATGACGGCAGCAAGTCGATGGACGAGACCCTCGAGATGGCGCGCGCGCTCGCCGGCCTCGGCTACACCCACCTCGCCCCCAGCCCGCACCACCGCCGCGAGTACGCCTCGATCGACGCGGCCCTGTGCGCGACGAAGCTCTCCGAGGTCCGCGAGGCGCTCTCCGCCGCGGGCATCGCGCTCGAGCTCTTCACCAACGCCGAGAACTTCTTCCTCGAGGACTCGCTGATGGCCTCGCTCGGCACTCCTGCGTCGCGGTTGCTGGGCACCGGGAAGGTCCTGCTGGTCGAGGCTCCGTACCAGGGGCCGTTGCCGATGCTCGCCGACCTCGTGTTCCGCATGAAGTTGAAGGGCGTGACGCCGCTCATCGCGCACCCCGAGCGCTGCTTCGAGTTCGAGAAGAAGGGCCGGGCCGCGGAGTTGGTGCAGGCCGGCGCCCTCCTGCAGCTCGACATGGGCGCGCTCATCGGTCGCTACGGCAAGCCCGCCGAGAAGCTGGCGCGGAGCTTCCTTGGCGACGGCCTCTATGCAGTCGCGGCGACCGACCTCCACTCGCCGGTGAACGCGAAGGCCTGGGTGGGTGACAGTTTGAAGGCGCTGCAGAAGGCGGTGGGCGCGAAGGCCTTCACCGAGTTGGTCGAGAAACGGCCCTCGGAATTGCTGCGAGGGGTGACCGGCGCATGAACGATGCTAAGGGGTTCGACCCGTGAACCGCTGGATCAAATTTGGGCTGGGTCTCGCCGTGAGCGTCGCCAGCATGTGGTGGGCGCTCAAAGACGCGAACGTCGCCGAGACCTGGAACGCCGTCGTCAGCGCCAGTTGGGCGAAGACCCTGTTCCTGTATTTCTGGATCCTCGTCGTCATCCACCTCTTGCGGACGCTCCGGTGGGGCAACCTGCTGTCGGAGCTCGAGGCGGTGCCGTTCAAGCAACTCAATGAAGCCTCGGCCATCGGCTTCATGATGCTGGTGGTCTTGCCCTTCCGCCTCGGGGAATTCGCGCGGCCCTTCCTCATCGCCGATCGTTCGAACATCCGTCGCTCGGCAGCGATGACCACCGTGGTGCTCGAGCGCATCACCGACATCCTCGTGATCGCGTTGCTGTTGCAGGTGTTGATGTTCTTCGTGCCCGAGAGCGCGCCGAACTTCGGGGTGATCCACAAGGCCGCGAACGTCATGTTCCTGGTGTCCGTGGGCGGCTTCTCGTTCCTCCTGCTGGCGCGCTGGAAACACGATCTCGTCACCGGCCTCATCCGCAAGGTGTTCGGCCTCCTCGGGCCGCAGCGCGCAGAGAAGGTCGTCGGCATCGTCGATGGCTTCGTCGGCGCGCTCAAGCAGTTGCCCGACCGGAAGAACCTGATGCTCTTCCTGCTGTGGACAGGGCTGTATTGGTTCATCAACGGCGTGGGCATGATGCTCTTTGCCAACGGCTTCGACTGCTCGGGCGCCGAGGGGCGCGCGTGCCTGCCGCTCCACGTCGATATGTTCCAGGCCCACTTCGTGCTCTGTGTGGTGATCATCGGCATGTTGATCCCCGCGGGGCCCGCGGGCGCGGGAACCACCCAGGCCGCGCTCCTGGTCGGGCTGGGCGTCTTCTTCAAGGACGACGTCATCAACTCCGCCGGCATCGCGTATTCGATCGCGCTGTGGGTCGTGCAGGTGGCACAGCAGATCCTCTTCGGGCTGTTCTTCCTGATTCGTTCGCACCGCTCGTTCAGTGACATCGCCGGAAAGCTCAACGACGAGCAGACCTCAGCCTCGAAGGAGACCGCATGATCGGCATCGACTGGGTTGCACTGGTGGTGCTCGGCGCCGCGTGGATCTTCTCGACCGTGCGCACCGTGCCGCTCGCGATCCGGCACTGGGTATTCGCCATCGCCTGCTTCGGCATCGCCGGCTACCGGCTGTACCGCGGCGCGACGGGCATGAACCTGCTCTTCGTCGTCATCGCCGCGGCGATCGGCGTGCAGTACGCGGTGCGCGCGATTCGCACGACGAAGAGCGGCGGGAGCTGACCTCCTTCTTCCGCCCTGCCAGCCCGGCGCTGATCGGCTTGGGAATCTCGAGGGGAATCCTCCGAACCACGGCCGCGCGTGTACACTCGCGGGCCGAATGTCAGTCGCCAACCAGGAGACGGTCAGGCTCGCGTCGAAGAGCGAAGGTGCCCGGGCCGGTCGCTGGCGCGTCGTGGTGGTGACCGAGGCCGGCGCGTCGTCGTTCGCGCTCCCTCACGACGGCGCCATGACCATCGGGCGGGGCGAAGACGCGGAGATCCGCCTCGACGACACCGCCGCCTCGCGCAAGCACGCGCAGTTGGTGGTGAGCGGCGGGGTGGTGCGCCTCATCGATCTCGGCAGCGCCAATGGCACCACGGTGCGCGGGCGCAAGCTGGCCGCCAACGAGCAGGTCGAGCTGTCGGAAGGCGATGGCATCGAGCTGGGCACCAGCCTCGCCGTGCTGCAGATCGACGAGCTCTCGGCGAGCACCCGGCCGTGGAACCTGCACACCCACCAGCGCTTCCTCGAACTCGCCGCCCAGACGAAGCCGCCGTACGCGGTGTTGCGGCTGCAGGTGCTCGCCCCCCCTGGCCTCGCGCAGGAGGTGCTCTCGGCTGAACTCTCGCCGCACGACACCGTCGCGTCCTTCGGGCCCGGGCAGTTCGAGGTGCTCGCGCCGGGGCGCACGCCCGAGTCAGCGAAGCAGTTGATGGAGAAGCTGTCGGCGAAGCTCGTGGCGCAGGGCGCCCGGGTTCGGGCCGGGGTGGCCACCGCTCCGCGCGACGGCACCGATCCCGACATGCTGGTCGCGGCCTGCGCGCGGCCCGCGAGCGCGCCCGCGGCGGGCTTCGTGGTGCGCGACGACGCCATGGCCGCGCTCTACCGGCTGGTCGACCGCGTCGCGCCCTCGACGATCAACGTGCTGCTGCTCGGTGAGACGGGCGTCGGCAAGGAGGTGCTGGCCGGTGAACTCCACCGCCGGAGCAAGCGCGCGGGCGGGCCGTTCATGCGCCTCAACTGCGCCGCCCTCACCGAGTCCTTGCTCGAGAGCGAACTCTTCGGCCACGAGAAGGGCTCGTTCACCGGCGCGATCAAGCAGAAGCAGGGGCTGCTCGAAGCCGCCAATGGGGGCTCGGTGTTTCTCGACGAGGTGGGCGAGATGCCCGCCTCGGTACAGGCCAAGCTGCTGCGCGTCCTCGAGGAACGCAAGGTGATGCGCGTCGGCGCCACCGCCCCGGAGTCGATCGACGTGCGCTTCATCTTCGCCACCAACCGCGACCTCGAGGCCGAGGTGGCGCGCGGCGCGTTCCGGACCGACCTGTACTTCCGCGTCAACGGGATCTCGCTCGTGATCCCCCCGCTGCGCGAGCGCCCCGGCGAGATCGAGCCGCTCGCCCGCCAGTTCCTCGCCGACGCCGCGAAGCGCGAGCAGCGGCCGACGCCCGAATTCTCACCCGATGCCCTGGCGACGCTGGCTGCCTGGCCATGGCCCGGCAACATCCGTGAGCTGAAGAACGTGATCGATCGCGCGATCCTCATGGCCGGCGAGGGCTCGCTCACCGCCGAGGCGCTCGGGCTGGGCGTGAGCGTCACCGCGCGCCGCGAGGTGCCCGGCAACGCGTCGAACCTGCGTGACGAGCGCGAGGCCGCGGAGAAGCGCGCAGTGCTCGAGGCGCTCGACAAGACCGACGGCAACCAGACGAAGGCCGCCGAGCTGCTCGGGGTCAGCCGCCGCACGCTGGTCAGCCGGCTCCAGCAGTACGGCCTGACGAAGCCGCGGAAGAAGGACTGAGTGGAGCCCTTCCGCGGCACGGCCCGGTACGAGATCGTCCGGGAACTCGGTGCCGGTGGAATGGGCGTGGTCTACGAGGCGATCGATCGCGAGCGCGACGGCCGCCGCGTGGCCCTCAAGGTGTTGCAGCGGCACGACGCCGAGTCGCTGGTGCGCCTCAAGCGCGAGTTCCGCGCGCTGACCGACGTGCGCCACCCGAACCTCGCGGCGCTCTACGAGCTGACGGGCGAGGGCACCGCGTGGTTCTTCACCCTCGAGCTGATCGAGGGCGTCGACTTCTTCAGCTGGCTGCGCCCGGACTCCGTGGCTCAGCGCGACGCGCCGACC
>JBBRUE010000684.1:0-4343 GCA_038248085.1 Myxococcales bacterium
GCCAGGACTGGGGCGGGCTGCTCGGGCTGCGCCTCTTCGTGGAGCACGCCGCGCGCTTCGATCGGCTGGTGGTGGCGAACACCTTCCTGCCGACCGGCGACCTGGAGCTGCCGAAGGCGTTTCACCGCTGGCGCGCGTTCTCGCAGACGACGCCCGACTTCGCGATCGGCCCGATCATCGCGCGCGGCTGCGTGCGGCCGCTGGCCCCCGAGGTGCTCGCCGCCTACGACGCGCCGTTCCCCGACGACACGTACAAGAGCGGAGCGCGGCAGTTCCCGATGCTGGTGCCGGCGAGCCCTGACGACGTCGAGTCGGCCGCCAATCGCGCCGCGTGGGAGTTCCTCGCGAAGTGCGAGAAGCCGGTGCTGACGGCCTTCTCCGACTCGGACCCCATCACGCGCGGGGCGGACGCGATCTTCCAGTCGGTCATTCCCGGCGCGGCGGGGCGCCCGCACGCCACCATCGCCAACGCCGGCCACTTCCTGCAGGAAGACGCGGGCCTCGAGCTCGCGCAGGTGGTGGTCGACTTTCTCGCCGCGAGCTGACGCCCCCCGCTCCCGCGTTGTGGCGGCGGGAGATGGCCAGTACCTTGCCCGGTCGTGTCCCTCGATCGCGCCGCGACGCCTGACGTCCTCGAAGCCCTGCACGCCGGGGGCCTGCTGCCCGCGCCTGCGTTCGAACGTGCGCTCGCGCTGAGCTGTGCGTCGCCGGGCGTGCAGCGCTGGCGAAAGTTCCTCGACTGGCTGTTGCTCGGTCTCGGCGCCTCGCTGCTGCTGGTCGGGCTGGTGCTCTTCGTCGCCTTCAATTGGTCGGCCCTGCACGCCTTCGTCAAGCTGGGGTTGATCGCGAGCCTGATCGCCGGCGCGGCGTACGCGGCGTGGTGGTTCGAGCTCTCGTCGGTGATCGGCCGGGTGGCGCTCACCGCGGCGGCGGTGCTGATCGGCCCGCTCTTGGCGATCTACGGACAGCGCTACCAGACCGGCGCCGACCCCTGGCAGCTCTTCGTGGCCTGGGCCGCGCTGGCCGCGCTGTGGGCCGGCATCTCGAGGTTTCCGCCGCTGCTCCTCGTGGAGTTGGTGCTGATCGACGCCGCGGTGTGGCTCTTCTGGGACCAGGTTGTGCCGACGACGAGCTGGGGCCGGGATGACGAGCTGATCATCCTGCTGATCCTCGCGGGGCTCCAGGGCGCGGCCTGGGCGGCGTGGGAACTCGGCGCCTGGCGCAAGCTCGATTGGCTCCAGGCCCGTTGGCTCCCTCGCGTGCTCGCCGTCGCCACGCTCTGCCTCCTTGGTGGGTCCTGTGCGCGGCTGGTGGTGGGGGAACACTACGGCTCCACTCCGGTGGAGGCGTGGGTGGGGTTGGTGGGCCTGGTCGGGTCGATCGCCGCGATGCTCGTGGTCTTCACGCAGCTCCAGCGCGACCTGTTCATGATCGCCGCTGCGCTGGCCGCCACGATGACGCTGGCCACCATCTTCATCGGGCGCGTGCTCTTCGAGGGCCCCGGCGGTCTCGGCGCGGTGTTCGTGCTGGGGCTGCTGGTGATCGGCGAGGTCGGGGCCGCGGCCTGGTGGCTGCGCCGCCTGCACCGGCAGTGGGAGACCGCGCGATGATCCTCCGACGCGGCGTCAACGGCCTGCTGGGTCAGCTCGCCAACGAAGGGTTGATCACCGCCGCGCAGCTCGAGCCCGCGAAGGTTGCGGCGCTCGCACGACGCGCGGCGACGCCGTGGTTCGTCCGCGTGCTGATCGGCGCCGGGGCCTGGGTCTCGGCGATGCTCATCGGCATCGTCTTCGCGCTGATGGACCTGTTCCGCAGCGCGCCGGCGCTCTTCATCTTCGGCGCGCTGCTCTACGCGGGGGGCGCCTTCCTACGGCGCGTCGTCAAGGGCGACTTCTCGGTGCAGTTCTCGCTCGCCGCGGGCCTCGCGGGCGCGGGCATGATGATCGCTTCGGCCGGGGTCGGCTCCAACGAGAACGCGGTGGTGGTCCTCGCGTCCTTCGTCGTCTCGACGGTGACGGTGGTGGTGTTCCCCGACGTGGTGATGCGCTTCCTCGCCACCGGGGTCGTGTGCCTGACGCTGGTGCTGGGGCTCCACGAGGCCGCGCTGGGCCCCGACGGCGCGGTAGCGGTGGTCGCCATCGCCGCGGGCCTGGCGTGGCACTTCGAGCCGCGCCTGCTCCAGCACCCGTGGTCGCGGCCGCTGCAGCGACCGGTGGCATGGGGCCTGGTGGTGTCGCTGCTGGCCTTTCAGCTCTCGACGGTGATCGACGGCGGTGATGACCTGCGCGTCGGGCCCGCGGCCTCGGTGAGCGTGGCGCTCGCCCTGCTCGTGCTGGTGTTCGCCCTCGCGCGCGAGCAGTCCGCCCCGGTGACGTCGGAGCCGGTGCTGGTCGCGCTCACCGCCGCGGTGGTGCTCGGCGCGGTGATGCTGCGCTCGCCGGGGGTGCTCGCGGCGCTGTACGTCGCGGTGCTCGCGTTTCATCGACGGAGCCCGGTGATGCTCGGCCTGGCGATGCTGTTCCTCGTCGTATTTCTGGTGAACTTCTACTTCCGCATGGAGGTGACGCTGCTGTCGCGCTCGCTGGTGCTGCTGGCGAGCGGTGCCCTCCTCCTCGGCTTGCGGGAGTACGTGCGCCGTCGCTTCGGGCCGGTCGTCGTCGAGGAGCTGCCATGAACCGCCGGACGAGTGGTGCGAAGCTGCAGGGCACCCGGGAGTCCGTGCGCCGTCGCTGCGGACCGTTCGTTGTCGAGGCGCTGCGATGAACCGCCGGACGCTCATTCTCGTCGGGCTGGCCCTCGCGCTCGGGGTGCCGGCGGGGCTGGTGGTGCAGAAGGAGTACGTGTTGCGCGCCGGCGCGCAGGTCTTCCTCGCGCTCGCGCCAGTCGACCCGCGCTCGCTCATCGAGGGCGACTACATGCGGCTTTCCTACGCCGTGTCGAACGAGGTGCGCGAGGACGAGGGCGTCAGCGGGCCGGTGGATGGAGCGCTGGTGCTCGCGCTCGACGACCGGCGCTGCGCGCACTTCGTCCGCTTCGACGACGGCCGGCCGGTGGGGGAGGGCGAGGTGCGCATCCGCTACCGGCGCCGTCACGGCTTCGTGCGCATCGGCTCCGACGCCTTCTACTTCCAGGAAGGCGAGGGCGATCGCTACGTCACCGCGAAGTACGGCGAGGTGCGGTTGACCGGGTCGGGCGAGGCGGTGCTGGTCGGGCTGCGCGACGCTGACCTGAAGCCGCTCGGCGAGGTCCCCGGGCGTCCCCCCCCGTGACGCGCGGCCCCGGGGCGCTTCGTCTCCGGGCGCGGTTTCACGGCGTCGTCCGCTCGCGGCATCGGGTCGCTGCAGAACGAGGCCGCGCCCCGAGCTGACACCCGTCGAAGCGGTTGCAGCGGGACCCCGCTTCGCCCGCCCGCTGCACTCGCCGTCGCCATGACAGGGAAGCTCCCCGGCGAGCCAGACGATGGCACCGCGCACACGTCCATCAGCGGGTCCCGGCTCCTCGCGCCCGCAGCGCTGCGCCCCTCAGACGGTTCACGCCTCGGCCGCTTCCAGATCCTCCAGCCACTGGGGCAAGGGGGCATGGCGAGCGTCTTTCTCGCCTCGGAGGACAGCACGGGGCGCCGGGTGGCGCTCAAGGTGATGAACCCTGCGCTCCGGGAGGACCCGGGCTTCGTGCTGCGGTTTCAACACGAGGCGAAGGCGATGGCCTCGCTGCAGCACCCCAACATCGTCGGGGTCTTCGGCGGCGGGGTGGCAGACGGGTACTTCTACCTGGCCACCGAGTTCGTCGACGGCGGCACCGTCGGAGGGCTGCTCGCCCGCATGCGGGAGCTGCCCGCCGCCGTCGCCGCCGAGGTGCTGGCGGGCCTGGTTCACGCCCACGCACGTGGGGTCGTCCACCGCGACCTCAAGCCCGAGAACCTGCTGCTCACCTCGACCGGCACGGTGAAGGTGGCGGACTTCGGCATCGCGCGCACGGCCGACGGCGGCGCCGGGTTGACCAGCACCGGCATGCTCATCGGCACCGCCGGGTACATGAGCCCTGAGCAGGCGCGCGGCACCCCGGTCGACGCGCGCAGCGACCTCTACGCCGTCGGCATCATCCTCTACGAGCTGTTGACCGGGGTGAACCCGTACGCGGCGGACAACCCGGCCGTGTCGCTGACGCGCATCATGGCCAACGCGGCCCTGCCGATCGTCGCCGTCCGTCCCTCCGTCCCAGCGACGCTGGAGCTGGTGCTGGACCAACTGCTTCAGCTCGACGCGATCGACCGCTTCCCCTCGGCCCAGGCCGCCCTCGACGTGCTGCTGCCTTTCGTGGCGGAACGGCGCCTCACGCAGCCC
>JBBRUE010000685.1:0-4340 GCA_038248085.1 Myxococcales bacterium
CTCCGGCCGACGCTCGCGCCGGCCCGGGTGCTGCGCGCGGCCTGGCGCTTCAAGGATGCCCTCGCGGTGGCGGAAGAAGTGGCCATCGTGGCCGAGGAGGCCGGTGACGCCCCCCACGTGCTGGCCGAGGCGCAGTTGCTCGCCGGCCAGCTCTCCGCCGACCTCGGTGAACGAAGCGCCGAGGCGACCCTCGTGCGCGCCATCGCCCTCGCCGAGGCCGTCGGTGCCGACGAAGAGCGGTCCCGCGCGTGGCTGGCGCTGAGCTCCTTTCACGCGTCGCGCCGTGACCTCCCCGCTGCGCTCGGGGACTGGAAGCACGCGGCGGCCATCGTCGCGCGCATGGGGGCGCCCGAGCTGCTCAAGGCCCAGCTCTGCAGGGAAGAGGGCAACCTGGCGATGGCCCAGGGCGACTTCGAGGCGGCCCACCGCGCCTACCTCTGCCAACACGAGCTCCTGCGCAGGCATCGGCCCGAGACCGACCCGTTGGTCAGCCGGGCCTTCAACAACGTGCTCCGCTCGGGCGAGGAGCAGGACCGGGTGCCTGGCTTCCAGACGCTGCTCGAACGCAACCGCGCCGCGTTCGGCGACGCCAACCCCGAGACGCTCTTCACCCGGCACAACCTGGCCGTCGCGCTGCTCGAGGCGAAGGACTGCGCCGCGGCCGAGGCCCACGCCCGGGAGACGCTCGCGCTGCGACGCGCCGGTGGGGCGCTCCACGAGCCCTTCATCTCTGTCGAGTACCTGCTGCTGGCGCGCGCCCTCGAGTGCCTCGGCCGCCTCGACGACGCCATCGTCGCGCAACGGGAGGGCGTGCATTGGCTCAGGACGCAGGCCTCCGACGACGCCCTGGTCCGCCCGGAGCTCGGCTACCTCCTCGCGCTGCTCGGCCAGGGCGAGCCCCGGCGCGCTGAGCTCGACGCGCTCCAGCGGGAGCTCGACCAGCTGGGACCCTGAACCGTTGACACAGGCCGGGTGTGTCACCTCGTGTGTCGGCGCACGCGTACGTCCTTTCAACGACTTTGGTGGTCGATTCGCGGCCGCGCGCGGTTGGCAAGGCAGCTGCATTGCGGTGAGGCATGAACGCCATGACCCTCGCCGTCGTCGTCGCCGCGATGCCTGCCTTCGCCCAGTTCACCTTCGACGCCCAGACCAACGCCTGCGTCGACGCCCACGGCCAGTTCGGGCTCAACCCGGGGGCGCGGGGCCCGTGTGGCGATCTCCGTGGGCTCGACCTCGACGGCGCCGACCTGTCCAGCCGCGACCTCCGGGGCGCGCACTTCGACGGCGCGAGCCTCAAGGGTGCGTCGCTGATGCACTCCAACCTGCGCGGCGCCAGCTTCGAGCGGGCCGACCTCACGAGGGCGGTGCTCACCGGCGCGAAGCTCGAGCGCGCCTCGCTGGCCGGCACGCGGCTGGTGGCGGCCCACCTCGAGCACGCCGTGTTGACCCAGGCGGTGCTGAGCGGCGCCGACGTTCGCAACGCGTGCCTGTTCCGCACCGCCTTCGGGGGCGCCGATCTCCGCAACGCGCAGTTCAGCCGCCAGCGCAGCCTGCTCTCGGGTGCGCGGTGGTCTGGCGCCGTCGTGACGTCCGACACGCTGCCGTTCGACGCGCAGGAGCAGGCGGCGCTCGAGCTCCAGGTGCAGGCCCCGGTCGACATGACGGTCGTCGCGCGCTGAGGCCCCGCCCTGCGCAACCGCGCGGGGGAATGGCTACAGTCGCGCGTTCACCGGGGGCGTCATGTCGCGTGTCGAAAACCAGGTCTTCGTCAGCCGCTGGGGCTGCGCCACGCTCGCGCTCTGCACGCTCGCGGGCTGCGGGGACTGGCGCTCGGACCCCGACGGCTTCACCGAGGCCGACCTCGCGTTGATCAGCGGCATGGTGCTCACGCCTTCGCCGGCGGACCCCGGCAACGAGTTCCTCGGGGTGCCGGCCGTCGAGACCTTCGGTCAGCAGCTCTTCTTCGACCAGGGCCTGGCGGCCAGCGGGTCCGTCGCCTGCACCGATTGCCACAACCCCAACGGGTGGTTCTCCGACACCCGCGGCGGCAACGCCGTCTCGCGCGGGGTGGGCGTCACCACGCGGAACTCGCCGTCGCTGGTGAACGTGGGCTTCTACGAGGCCTTCGGGTGGGACGGCCGGGCCGACTCGGTGTGGGGCCAGTGCCACCACGCCTACGCCAGTCCGCGCACCATGGCAGGCACACCGCAACGCCTCGTCGCCGGGCTCACCGGCCGCTACGAAGCGAAGTACCGCGAGGCGTTTGGCCAGGAGCTCCCGGCGCTGCCGGCCGACGGAGGCGTCAGCCCCGACGTCGACCAGGCGTACCGGAACGTTCTCAAGGCGTGGGGCGCGTACCTGGCGACGCTGCGCTCGCGCAACGCGCCCTTCGACAGGTTCGCCGGTGGCGAGCGCGAGGCGCTGACGGTGGAGCAGCGACGGGGCCTCAAGCTCTTCCTCGGCAAGGCGGGCTGCATCGAGTGTCACCGCGGCGCGAGCTTCACCGACAACCACTTTCACTCGGTGGGCATCGGGCAGTCGGGCCCCGGGGTCCCCGACGTCGATCTCGGTCGCGAGGCGGGGCTCCAGGCGCTGGCGAAGCTCGCCTATCGACCGGCCGATGCCGGCACGCCCCCGCTCCCCGCGCCTGCAGACCGAGGCCAGTTCCGCACCAAGAGCCTGCGTCAGGTCGCGAAGACCGCGCCGTATTTTCACGCCGGCCAGCTCGCCACGCTCAAAGAAGTCGTGTGGTTCTACACACAGGGCGGTGACCATTCGGGCGCGGGCGAGACGAGCCCCTTCCTCGTGCCGCTGGGGCTGACTGACCCCGAGCAGGCCGACCTCGTCGCCTTCCTCGAGGCCCTCACCGGTGACGAGGTGCCTGCGCGGTTGCGGTGCGACCCGTCGCTCCTCGCGCCCGGGAGCGATGGCGGGCGGACCTTCGTGGGGTGCCCGTGAGCTGGCTCCTGCTCCTGGCGCTGTCGGCCGTCGAGGTGAACGCGGGCGTGCCCGCCGAGCCCGGCGCCCTGCAGCGGCTGCAGGCCCGCACCGACGAGCTCGAAGCGCAGGTCGTGACGCTCGAGCAGCGGCTGCAGGAGACGGCTTCGCTGGCGCAGTCGCTCGACGTGCGGGTGACGTCGCGCGAGCGCCTCAAGGTCGAGCTGGGCGGGTACCTCGACCTCGGGTTCTTCGCCGTGCAGGGCAACGGGTCGGGCGTTCGCCGGGACCTCGCGCGCACCACGGGCCGCTACCCAGACCTCCTCTCGTCGTGGGTGTTGGTCGGCGACCCGCTCTCGACCACCATCAACTCCCGCGGCGACGTGGCGGACCTCGGTGACTCGCGGTCGATTCGGTTCGACCCCCTGCACTCGGAAGGGCGGCCCACCTTCCTCATCAACGCGCTGAACCTGAGCTTCAAGGCGCAGATCGAAGACACGTGGTTCCTCACCATGCTCGTCGACTTCCTGCCGCGCGACCGCGCCTTCGCGGGCGGCGCCGTGGGTGACTTCATCGACGTGAAGCTGGCGAGCCTGCGCTGGCAGCAACGCTTCTCGTGGGGCGGGCTCCTGGTGAACGCAGGCAAGTTCGACTCGCTCCAGGGCTTCGAATACCGGCAGCAGGAGGCGCCCCAGCGGCTCCTCGCTGCTGTGCCGCTACACCTGCGGCCGGCAGCTCGGGCTCAAGGTGCGGGCCGATCTCCTCGACTCGATGCTCGAGCTGGGCCTCTCGGTCACCAACGGCAGCTCGGAGATCGAGCAGTTCCCGTTCTCGAATGAGACGGACTTCAACATCTTCAAGACGGTGTCCGGGCGCGTCGCGGTGCGGTTGCCCGTGGAGCAGGGGCTCGAGCTGTCGGTGAGCGGCTCGATCGGCGCGCAAGACCGGCAGACCGACGACAGCGTGCTGCAGTGGCACCTCGGGGCGGCCGGCCGCTTCGAGTGGGGGCGGCTCCAGGTGCAGGGCGAGTACGTCCTCGGCCGCGCCGTCGGAAAAGCCCAGGGAGCGGTGCCCTGCGGCGGCGCGGCGTGTCTGAAATACAAGGGGGCGTATGGGTTGGTGGGCGTTCGCGTCGCCTTCTTCTTCGTGCCCTATCTGCGCGTCGACTGGAGGCAGGCCGACATGCGGTCGGGCACCGAGTACGCGTACATGAGCGACGTGGTGCGGGCGACGGTGGGGGTGCGCTTCGAGCCCAACTCCCGCATCGCGGTGAAGGCGGAGTACACGCTCAACCACGAGTTGACGGCCTTCCAGTTCCCTGACGACGTCCTGACCACCAGCTTCGTCGTGTCCTACTAGGTGACGTGATGCCCATGACGCTCATGGTGGCCGCGCTCTGGCTC
>JBBRUE010000686.1:0-4338 GCA_038248085.1 Myxococcales bacterium
CGCCCCGCCTTGAGTTGCGCGTGCAGCAGGCTGAAGTCACTCACTGAGCGCAGCGCCTCGAGCATGCCCTCGCTGAAGCCGGGGGCCCGCAGGGCCTCTTCGTAGTTCGCGAGGTGTCCGTCGGTGATCTTCGCGGCGTCACCCCAGATCATCGCCAGGTAGCTCCGCAGCGCCGGCCGCCACACCGGCATCTTCCCGAACCAGCCCATCGTGAGATCGGCCAGCGGGTTCGAGAGCAGCGCCTTGAACTCCGGGGGCACGCCCATCGCCGGCACGCTCGCCACCGACAAGCGGCGCACCCGCTCGGGCGCCATCGCGGCCACCTGCAGCGCCACCAGGCCTCCGAACGAGTGCCCGAACAGCGCGAACGTCGTCACCTTCCGCGAGTCGAGGAGCCGCAGCAGCGCCACCGCGATCGCCTTCGGCGTGGAGGCCGCCCAGTGCCCAGAGCGCGCCGTGCGCGGCAGGTCGAGGCTGAGGAGCCGCTGCTGTCCACGACCGGCGAAGAGCGGGTCGAACACCCGGCCCGACGCCCCGAGCCCATGGAGCAGGACCAACGGGGAACCCGACCCCTCGTCGCGGAAGTGCACCGTCATGCGCCGAGCGCAGTGCGGAGCGACTCGCCGATCTCCTCGGCGTACGCCTTGATCTTCTTCGCGTCGATGCCCTCGACCAGCACCCGCACCTTCGGCTCGGTGCCCGAGTAGCGCACCAGCACGCGGCCGTCCTTCCCCAGCTTCTTCTCGACCGCGGCGATCAGCTTCGTCACCGCGGGGAGATGCACCAGGTCCCGCTTCTCCTTGACCATCACGTTCAGGAGCACCTGCGGCACCGGCTCGAAGATCTTCGTCAGCTCGCTCATCGACTTGCCGGTGCGGCCCATCACCGCCAGCACCTGCAACGCCGCCAGGGTGCCGTCGCCGGTGGTCGCGTGGTCGATGAACACCAGATGGCCCGACTGCTCGCCGCCCAGGCTGTACCCGTGCTTGCGCATCTCCTCGACCACGTAGCGATCGCCGACCCGGGTGCGCACCACCTTCACGCCCCACTGCGCCACCGCCCGCTCGAGCCCGATGTTGCTCATCACCGTCGAGACCAGCGTCTTCTTCGCCAGCGCCTTGCGACCGACGAGCTCTCCGGTGCAGATCGCCATGATCGCGTCGCCGTCGACGATCTTCCCCTTCTCGTCGACGACGATCAGGCGGTCCGCGTCGCCGTCGAGCGCGATGCCGAGGTGGGCCTTGTGCTTGATCACCGCCTTCGCGAGCGCCTCGGGGTGCATCGCGCCGCACTCGTGGTTGATGTTCTTGCCGTCGGGCTCGACGCCGAGCTCGATGACCGTCGCGCCGAGTTCCTTGAGCGCTGTGGGCGCCACGCGGTACGCCGCGCCATTGGCGCAGTCGATCACCAGCTTGATGCCGTCGAGCGTCAGGTTGCGCGGGAAGCTGCTCTTCACCTGCGCGATGTAGCGCCCCTGCGCGTCTTCAAGGCGCACCGCACCGCCGATCGCGGTGGCGGTCGGCCGGAGCGAATCGAGCGACTTCTCGAAGATCAGCTGCTCGATCTTCGACTCGGTCTCGTCGGGCAGCTTGAAGCCGTCGCGCCAGAAGAACTTGATGCCGTTGTCCTGGTACGGGTTGTGGCTGGCGGAGATCACCGCGCCGGCGTCGGCCCGCATCGAGCTGGTGAGGTGCGCAACCGCCGGGGTGGGCATCGGGCCGACCAGCACGACGTCCACGCCCATCGACATGATCCCCGAGGCGAGCGCTTGCTCGATCATGTAGCCCGAGAGCCTGGTGTCCTTGCCGATGATCACCCGGTGGCGGTGATCCCCGTTGCGGATGATGTAGGCGAGCGCGCGACCGAGCTGCATCGCGATCTCTGCCGTCATCGGGAAGACGTTGGCTACGCCACGAACGCCGTCGGTACCAAAGAGCCGGGGGTGCATCGTCGTCGTGGGCTGAGCCATGGGCGCGGTCTATCAGCTACCAAACCGCGCTCCACCGTCGCGAGCGAGGCGGATGGCGTCCCCCACTGCGAGCGCCTCGCGGGTCTCCTCGACATCATGGACCCGCACCACGTCCACCGCGCCCGAAGCGGCGAGCACCCCGGCCGCCGCGGCGCTGGCGACGACCCGTTGGGCGGCTGGCTTGCCCCCGGTGAGCTCGCCGAGGAACGCCTTGCGGCTGACACCCACCAGCACCGGCAGGCCGAGCAGCCGGAGATCGCCCGCGCGGTGCAGCAGGAAGAGGTTGTGGGCCGCGTTCTTTCCGAAGCCGATGCCGGGGTCGACCCACAGTCGCGCGCGGGGCACCCCGTGCGCCTCGGCGCGCAGCAGCGCCGACTCGAGCCCCTCGAGCACCTCGACCCCCACGTCGTCGTAGCGGGGGGCGGCCTGCATCGTCTCGGGCGTGCCCTGCATGTGCATCACGCAGGCGGATGCGCCGGTCTCCGCCAGCACCTCCAGCATCGCCTCGTCGCGGAGCCCCGAGACGTCATTGACCAGCACCGCGCTCGCCTTCAGCGCCGCCCTCGCCACGTTCGGCTTCCGGGTGTCGATCGAGATCGGAACCGCCGGGAGCTTCGCCCGCAGGCCCTCGATGATCGGCAACACGCGACGCAGTTCCTCGGCCTCGGTGACCTCCGCTGCGCCGGGTCGGGTCGATTCACCGCCGACGTCGAGCAGGTCCGCGCCGGCCGCGACCAGTGCCAGGCCCCGGGCGATCGCCCCAGCCGCATCGGCGAACTGGCCTCCATCACTGAACGAGTCTGGCGTGGCGTTGAGAATGCCCATCACGTGCGTGCGGCGGCCCCACGCGAAGGTCTTCTCGCCGAGCAGCGTTGGCGCAGGCGCCTGGCCTGCGCGCAACAGCCGCCCCAGCGCGACCCCCAACTCCGAGCCACCGAGCCGTACGACCCAGTTCTCCACCGACAGCGCCGAGTAGCGGATGATCGCCGCATCGCCCGACCCGCCAACCCACCCTGCGCCCACCAACTCGGCCAGCAGCTCGCGCGCGTCGTCGGAAAGCCCGGTGACCAGCGCCTGCGTCTCGAGCCCCGAACGCAACAGCCCCACCCCTTCCGGAGTGAGGCTGGAGCGAATCCACATCACGTCGGCCGAGTCAGCACTGCTCAGCGGCCGCGCCCAGATCACGGGTCAGGCCGTCCCGGGCTCGATCTTGCCGGGGAGCCCGTCGAGCGCGTCGAGGATGCGCTTGTCCTTCTTCTTCTCGTCCTTCGGCGGCTGCGAGGTCACGCGCGGAGGCGGCTTCTCGCGGGTCAGCGGGGTGCCGGCGATGATCATGTTCAGGTCAGCCGCGTCGATGGTCTCGTACTCCATCAGCGCGTCGCTGATGCGCTTGAGCGTCTCGAGATTGTCCTGGAGGAGCTTCTTGGCATGATCGTACGCCTCCATGACGATGCTGCGGACCTCGGCGTCGATCTGGCGCGCCGTCTCTTCCGAGTAGTCAGGCCGGGCGCCGAAGTCGCGGCCCAGGAAGACCTCGCCATTCCCGCTTCCGAACATCAACGGCCCGAGCTTCTCGCTCATGCCCCAGCGGGTCACCATCGCCCGCGAGAGCCCGGTGACGTGCTCGATGTCGCTCGCGGCGCCGGAGCTGATCTCGCCGAACACGAGCTCCTCCGCGATGCGGCCACCGAGCGACATGCTCAGCTGGTCCATCAGCTTCTTCTTGTAATAGCTGAGCTTGTCCTCGGTCGGGATGAAGCTGGTGACGCCCAGGGCCTGCCCACGGGGAATGATCGTCACCTTGTGCACCGGGTCGCAGCCAGGGAGCAGACGGCCCACCAGCGCGTGACCGGCTTCGTGCACCGCCGTCAGCCGCTTCTCGGCTTCGGTCATGATCATCGAGCGGCGCTCGGGGCCCATCAGCACCTTGTCGCGGGACTGGTCGAAGTCGAACTTGGTGACGCGCTCGCGGTTGCTGCGGGCGGCGAACAGCGCGGCCTCGTTGACCAGGTTCTCGAGATCGGCGCCGGTCATGCCGGGGGTCCCGCGGGCGATGATGTCGAGGTCTACGTCGTCGGACAGCGGCACGCGGCGGGTGTGCACCTTGAGGATGCCGAGGCGGCCCTTCACGTCGGGGCGCGGTACCACGATGCGGCGGTCGAAGCGGCCGGGGCGCTGGAGCGCCGGGTCGAGCACGTCGGGCCGGTTGGTGGCCGCGATGATGATCACGCCCTCGTTCGACTCGAAGCCGTCCATCTCGACCAGGAGCTGGTTGAGCGTCTGCTCACGCTCGTCGTGCCCACCCCCCATGCCGGCTCCACGGTGACGGCCGACGGCGTCGATCTCGTCGATGAAGATGATGCACGGCG